>NZ_CAMHWH010000006.1:0-153027 GCF_946188685.1 Streptococcus mitis | reverse complement strand
GACCTGAGCTGTTATTTTCAACTCTTACTATTATACAGACTTTTTCAGACTTGTCAACAACTTTTTCTGTTTTTTTCAAATTAAGTAAAAAGAGCCAGAATTATACTGACTCTTCTATTGATTATTAAACTTAGAAGCACGTTCTTCTCCCCACCAATATGGGATTAGTTCTGCGACTTTCACTGTCTTTCTTGTATTGTAGTCCATCATGAATTCTGCTTCTTTATTTTCAACGTTCAACTCTAAGAGGAACTCTCTGCATGCGCCACAAGGCATACCCGAACTTCCACCATAAGGTGGTTGCTCTCGAAAGGCTAAGACTTTTTTAACCTTAGTTTGTCCCGAGAATTGGTACATATTGAAGAGTGCTGCCCGCTCTGCGCAGAGATGGAAAACACCACATGTTCCCTCCATACAGAATCCTGTAAATATTTGTCCATCTTCTGCTTCTACTGCGGCAACGACATGATTAGCATAAACAAAATCAGATACTTCATGTGGATTATACAATTTCTGTGCTTCTTCGTACATCTTTTCCCAGATGTCCATTATTGTACCCTTCTTACTTAGAGATTTCCTTTAACATATTTTCGATATGCTGGATTGATTTTTTACGTCCAAGCAAGAAAATTGTATCTGGTAATTCTGGTCCATGCATTTCACCTGAAACAGCAATACGAATAGGCATGAAGAGATTTTTCCCTTTGATACCTGTTTCTTTTTGAACAGCTTTGATTTGCGGGAAGATATTTTCTGTCACAAATTCATCATCTGTCATCGCCTCAAGTTTTGCTTTGAAGGTTTCGAGAACTGTCGGAACTGTTTCACCCGCCATAACTTCGCGCTCTGCTTCTGTCAATTCTGGGAAATCTGAGAAGAAGAGATCTGTCAATGGGATAATCTCATCTACTGATTTCATTTGTGGTTTATAGAGCTCAACTAATTTTTCAGCCTTGTCGGTTAAACGACCTGCTTCCTCTAAGAATGGTTTTGCCATTTCAAAGATAGTTTCTAGGTCTGCATTCTTGATATAATCATTGCTCATCCAGTCGAGTTTTTTCTGGTCAAAGGCTGCCGGAGACTTGCTCAGGCGGTTTTCATCGAAAAGTTTAATGAGTTCTTCATGAGAGAAGATTTCATCTTCACCACCTGGGTTCCAACCAAGAAGAGCAATAAAGTTAAAGACTGCTTCTGGTAAATAACCTTTTTTACGGTAGTCTTCGATAAACTGAAGGGTGTTGGTATCGCGTTTAGACAATTTTTTCCCAGTTTCAGAGTTGATAATCAAGGTCATGTGACCGAACTCTGGAGCTTCCCAACCAAGTGCTTCATAAACCATGAGCTGTTTTGGTGTATTAGCAATGTGGTCGTCTCCACGGATTACGTGAGAAATCTGCATATCATGATCATCAATGACAACGGCAAAGTTGTATGTTGGGTAACCATCTTTCTTTTGGATAACCCAGTCACCACCGATATTTCCACCTTCAAATTCGATATCACCTTTGACCATATCATGCCACTTGTAGATACCTGACTCATTGACAGCCAAACGAACAGTTGGGATGATCCCTGCTGCTTCACGTTCTGCGATGTAAGCTGCTTTTTCTTCTTCACTCATACCAAGGTATTCGTTGATATATCGAGGTGTTTCGCCAGCTGCTTCTTGGCGTTCGCGTTCAGCTGCCAACTCTTCTTCTGTAACGTAAGATTTGTAGGCTTTTCCTTCAGCTAACAGTTGGTCTATGTATTTTTGATACAAGTCCAAACGCTCAGACTGGCGGTAATTTTCATGTGTTTCTGGGCTTTCATCCCAATCCATACCTAACCAACGAAGGTTTTCAAGCTGTGAACGTTCACCATCCTCGACATGACGTTTACGGTCAGTATCTTCGATACGAATGATAAAAGTTCCACCATGATGACGTGCGTAAAGGTAGTTGAACAATGCTGTACGGGCATTCCCAATGTGTAGTAGTCCTGTTGGACTTGGTGCGTAACGTACGCGGATATCTTTTGACATAGTTTCTCCTATAAAGTCTCTAGGCGTCTGCCTTTTTGCTCTCTATATTATATCACAAGTCTTGGCTGAGTCCAATTGCTATGAATAAAGAGAGTAAAAAGAGTGGGCAAACCACTCTTTTCTTCTATTATAGACGTGCGTTAAGTTCTTTGCTCAATTCTTCAAATCCTGGTTTTCCAAGAAGGGCGAACATGTTACGTTTGTATGCTTCAACACCTGGTTGGTCAAATGGGTTGATGGCATTCAAGTAACCAGAAAGGGCGATAGCCAATTCGAAGAAGTAGATAGTGTAACCAAGAGTGAAAGCATCTTGCTCTGGAAGAGTCACATACATGTTTGGTACATCACCATCTGTGTGGGCAAGAAGAACACCGTCAGTTGCTTTTTTGTTTACAAAATCAACGTCTTTTCCTTGAAGGTAACCGAGTCCATCAAGATCTTCTTCCAAAGTAGGGATAATCACGTTCTTACGAGGTTTGTCAACACGAACAACTGTTTCAAACATGATACGAGTTCCCTCTTGGATAAATTGACCAAGTGAGTGCAAGTCAGTTGAGAAGTTTGCTGAAGTTGGGTAGATACCTTTTTGGTCTTTCCCTTCTGATTCACCAGCCAATTGTTTCCACCATTCTGAGAAGTATTGAAGTGATGGCTCATAGTTTACCAAGATTTCAGTTGCATAGCCTTTACGGTAAAGGATGTTACGAACTGCTGCGTATTGGTAAGCTTCGTTTTCAGAGATTTTATCTGAAGTGTAGTCTTTGCGAGCTGCGTTCGCACCTTCCATAAGGGCTTTGATATCAGCTCCTGATGCTGCGATTGGAAGCAAACCAACTGTTGTCAATACTGAGAAGCGTCCACCGATGTCGTCTGGAACAACAAATGTTTCCCAACCGTTAGCATCTGCTTCAACCTTAACAGCACCTTTTTGGCGGTCAGTTGTTGCATAGATACGTTTGTTTGCTTCTTCTTGACCGTATTTCTTAACCAAGAGTTCTTTGAAGACACGGAAAGCGATAGCTGGTTCTGTTGTTGTACCTGATTTAGAAATCACGTTTACAGAGAAGTCTTTGTCAGCTACATACTCTACCAAGTCAGCAAGGTAAGTAGATGAGATTGAGTTTCCTGCGTAAAGGATTTGTGGAGCTTTGCGTTCCTCTTTTGTTTGCAAGTTTGCAAAGTGGTGGTTCAAGAAGTCGATTGCTGCTTTAGCACCAAGGTAAGATCCACCGATACCAATCACAACCAAAACATCGCTGTCTGATTTGATTTGCTCAGCAGCTTTCAAGATGCGGTCAAATTCTTCGCGGTCGTAATTTTCAGGAAGGTCCAACCATCCCAAGAAGTCGCTACCAGCACCAGTTCCTTTACGGATCAATTCATCTGCTGCTGTTACTTGTGATTGCATGTATTCCACTTCATGTGGTGCAACAAATTTGTCTAAAACTTTTGAATAATCAAATTTAATATGTGACATGTTATTCCTCCAATATTTCTTCTTTTCTATCATAACGCTTACCTTCGTTTTTTTCAAGTTTTTTTGTCGAATTTCTCCAATTTTTATCAGAATTCAAACGTTTGCGTAAAAATCCCACATTCCAAAAATTTTGAAATAATAAAAGAAATAACGACCAGATGTTCCAGTCGTTACAGTTCATTCAATAAATACTCAAATAATTCTAAATTGCCATCTTCTTCATTAACCAGAAACTCTGGATGCCACTGCAAACCGATAATGCGGTGCTCGTCGATAGACTCAATCGCTTCGATGGTTTGGTCTCTTGGATCAATAGCAGTTACACGGAAATTAGGTGCCAAATCTTTAATACTTTGACGATGGACGGAGTTGACTTGACTTTCTTTTCCAAATAGCTTAGACACCACGCTTCCTTCCACTGTCTCAATAGAGTGAGATGTTCCGAAAGGTAGTCCTTGCCAGTGACCTTCGATTTCTTGATTGAGGGTGCCACCAAAGGCAACATTGACAAGTTGGACACCACGGCAGATTGCCATGATTGGTTTATTCTGACGAAGTGCTTCTTTCAAAAGCGCCAATTCAAATTCATCACGGACTAGATTGTAATCATCGCTCTCGATGGTTTTTTTCTCTCCATAAAACTGAGGATGGACATTTTGGCCACCTGTCAAAATAAGCTTGTCAATCATTTCCACATAATCGCGTACAACGGACTCGTCACCAACAGGAATGACTAAAGGGAGACCACCGACTTGACGAATGCTCTCTGCGAATCTACAAGATACAGATGAATGAATGTTTTTGCCTTCTGCGTCTACGGGGCATAGATTTGCAGCAACTCCTACAACCGTTCTAGGCATGATGTCTCTCCTTTCGAATATTAACGATAGTCCTATCATATCACTCAAAACGTCTTTCGTCTAATATGTTTTTTTTAAGGCTGTGATAAAAATTTTTTATGGACAAGAAAAAGCTGCCCACATCGGACAACTTTTTTCTTATTCAAAAACAAATTGATTGTGATAGAGTTCTGAGTAGAAGCCACCTAGTTTCAGGAGTTCATGGTGGTTACCACGTTCAATGACTTCCCCATCTTTAAGGACAATAATCTGATCTGCATTGAGAATGGTTTTCAAGCGGTGGGCAATAACGAAACTGGTTCTGCCTGCTACAACCGCCTCCATGGCATGCTGAATCTTGCTTTCTGTCACCGTATCTACGTTTGAAGTTGCTTCATCGAGAATGAGAACTTCTGGATCTGTCATCAGGGTTCGAGCGATAGAAATCAATTGTTTCTGGCCTGTTGAGAAGATGCTTTGATCATCATCGATAAGGGTATCGTATTTGTCAGGTAAGCTTTCGATATAGTCGTGAATATGGGTTGCCTTGGCTGCTGCCTCAACCATTTCTTGACTAGCATCTGGCACACCGAAACGGATATTGTCTCGAATCGTTCCGCTAAACAAGACCGAATCTTGCAAGACAATCCCCACCTTGCTTCTGAGACTATCCAAGTCATAGTCACGGATGTCTTTCCCATCAAAATAAATACCACCAGCATCAACATCATAAAAGCGATTGATGAGGTTCATAATAGTCGTTTTCCCTGAACCTGTCGGACCAACAACCGCTGTCATCTGGCCTTTAGGGGCAGAAATGCTGACATCTTTCAAAATAGGTTTATCAGGCAAGTATGAAAAATCAATATGACTAATTTCAACACCTTCTTGCAACTGAGTAAAGATCGGCGCCTTTTCAGGTCGGATTTCTTCCTCTGCGTCAAACATTTCCTGAATCCGTTCAGCACCTGTAAAGGCCAACTGAAGACTTCCCCAACTAGCTGCAACTTGGATAATAGGCTGGTAGTACTGCTGTGAAAATTGGGCAAACATAACAATCAAACCTAGGGCTGTACTGGTTTCAATAGACTTATCATTCAAAAGTACAGCTGAACCAGCAAAGATGACGACGGCTGTATTAACCAGACTCATCCCATTCATGACAGGGAAAAGAATTCCTGAGAACATTCTTCCTTTAAAGGTTGCCTTGCGTACGCGCTCATTTTGTTCAAGAAATCCTGCCATCATATCCTCTTGAATCCCTTGAACAATGACAGCTTTTTGACCTGAGATACTCTCATCCATATAGGCGTTGAGTTTCCCTACCTCTTTCTGCTGGAGATTGGTGTATTTGCGTGCCATTTTTACGATGAAAATCAGCATGAGGAAGGCTATTGGTGTGCTGGCAATGGTGATGAGAGCCAGCGTCACATTCCTCGAAAACATGACAAGAATCAGACCGATATATAAAACAATATTGCTCATGACCTGAATCAAGCTTTCGTTAAAGGCTTGGAGGATATTATCCAAATCACTGGTAAAACGAGACAGGATATCTCCATCTTGTCGGCGGTCAAAGAAAGAAACAGTCAACCGAGCAAGCTTACCGAAGAGGCCTTTGCGCATCTCGTTAGTCGACTCTGCAATCACACGCGTCATGAGACACATGTATATCACACTAGAGATAAATAGAACCAAAACCAGCAGTCCAAGATTGACCATGATTCCTGATAGACTTTGCCAAACAAGTTCTGGATTGCCATCTTGATAAGCTTTAACTAAATTGGCTAGCTCTGTTACCGCTTGTCCAGAAAAGACCGGAAAGAGGGCTTGGGCAAGAGTTGCTAAAACAATCATCAGGATAACAACTACAAATGATAGCTTATAGACTTTAAAATAATTCCAAAAAAATTGAACTGTCTTCATTTTACTCCTCCTTTCCTTTCTGTGTTTCGTAGATTTCACGGTAAACAGTATTATTGGCAACCAAGTCTGCATGCGTACCTTGACCAATCAATCGTCCTTGATCTAGAACCAAGATTTTATCTGCATGAACAACCGAGCTAATCTTTTGCGCGATGATAATGGTTGTTGTTCCCTTCAAGTCCTTATTCAAGGCTTCTTGAACCAGGCGCTCTGACTTAGCATCCAAGGCCGAGGTCGAATCGTCAAAAATCAGAATACGTGGATTGCTGACAATCCCACGCGCAATCGACATCCTTTGCTTTTGCCCACCTGAGAAATTGGTTCCCCGTTCCTCAACTGGACTTTCAAAGGTTTTCTCCATACGATGAATGAATTCACTAGCCTGGGCAATGTTGGCTGCGCGCTCCATTTCAAATAGAGTAGCATCTCCCTTACCCTGTCTCAAGTTATCTGCAATCGTCCCACTAAAGAGAATGGCACGTTGGAGAACGATAGAAACTGTTTTACGCAGGGTTCCTTCACTCACTTCTCGAATATCCTTGCCTCCGATTTTGATAGCCCCTTCCTGTGGGTCAAAGAGACGTGGAATCAGTTGAGCCAAGGTTGATTTTCCTGCACCAGTCGCTCCAACGACACCAACCATTTGACCAGGTTCAATAGTAAAGCTCACATCTTTCAGCATCGGTTCCTTGTCCATTGGATAGGTAAAAGTCACATTTTCAAAGCTAAGACTGCCGACCAACTCTTCATCTGGGACATCCTTGAAGGTCATGGCTGGCTCTGCGTCAAGAATTTCTCGAATACGACGCATAGAAATCATGGCACGACTGACAGAATTTCCCAAAAATCCAACCATAACAATGGTAAAGATAATCTGGCTTAGGTAATTGACAAAGGAAGCAATGGAGCCAACAACTGACGGATCCGACTGAACCATTCCTGCAACTAGCCAAATAGAGAGGAAAACCGTCCCGTAGCCGACTAACATCATAAAGGGTTCCACTACTGAAAAGGCATAACCAATGTAAAGGTTTTGACCAAGAAGCTCGTCTGATACCTCTGTAAACTTAGCAAACTGCTCTTTTTCTTGGACAAAGGACTTGACCACACGAACACCGCGCAGATTTTCCTTGGCAATGGCATTGATGCGTTCAAGAAGGGTTTGAAACTTGGCAAAACGAGGCCCCATCATTCCCATCATGACAGCAGTCAAGGCAAAAATCAAGACTACCATGAGAACAATCACCCACCACAGAGAAGGTAGGGTTTGAACCGCCAAGATAAAGGAACCGATGAACAAGAGGGGGAGTCTGAAAAGAATTTGGAAGGTCATCATGACGACGTTCTGAATCTGGTTGATATCATTTGTCATTCGAACGACTAGATTTCCCGCATTAAATTGTTCAATATTGGCATAAGAAAAGGTTTGGATTTTACGGAAGGCATCCTCTCGAAGGTCGGATGAAACTCCTTGAGCAATATAGGCTGCAAGGATAACATTGACCCCACCAGCAACCAGACCGACCACGGCCACACCAATCAACCAAGCCCCTATACTATAAATAGCTTCATATTTTCCAGCAAGGAGGGCGTCTAACACTTCCTGCAGATAACGCGGTTGCAAAAGTGAACTAGCAACCATCAAGCCTGTCATCAGTAGCGAGGCCAGGGCTTGCCACTTATAGGTTTTTATTTTCTGAATCAGCATACTTTCTCCTTAAAAAATAGACAAAAGGGAGCGACAATGCGTCAGCTCCTTCTCACTCTGTTTGTGTGATGTTATTCTAGCAAAAAAGTGGGAACTTGTCAAAGAAGTCTCCTTGATACAGCTAGAATGACAAGGAATTCATTCTTTATAATTTTTGTTTTAACTCGACCAAGACATTCATAGCCTGCATAGGTGTCATATTGTAAACATCCAATTTAGACAATTCTGCTAGGATAGGATGTTCTTCTGCCGTATCAAAGAGTGAAATCTGTTCAGTGACAGCACTTGTTTGCCTCATCAGACTTGAACTTTCTCCCCCTTGACTCTCCAGTTGAGTCAAAATCTTATTCGCCCTTGCTAAAAGATCTGCTGGCAAGCCAGCGATCTTGGCAACATGGATACCGTAGGATTTATCGGCTGGTCCTGGTTCAATCTTGTGAAGGAAGGTGACCTGCCCATCCTGCTCCAAAGTTGCCACGTGGACATTAACCAAGTGTTGTAAACTAGACTCCAGACTAGTCAACTCATGGTAGTGGGTCGCAAAGAGGGTCTTAGCTCCGATGTGCTCATGGATATATTCGATGATAGACTGAGCAAGAGCCATCCCATCATAAGTTGCAGTTCCACGTCCCAATTCATCAAAGAGAATGAGAGAGTTCTTAGTCGCATGCGAAATGGCATTGTTAGCTTCCATCATCTCTACCATAAAGGTTGACTGACCTGAAACCAAGTCATCTGCTGCTCCGATACGAGTAAAAATCGCATCAAAAATAGGTAAATAGGCGCTTTCTGCTGGCACATAAGAACCCAACTGGGCCATAACTGCCGTCATGGCTAACTGACGCATATAGGTTGACTTCCCACTCATGTTGGGCCCTGTAATCAGTTGAATACTGGTATCTTCTGCCATCTGAATCGTATTTGGAATATAGGTCTGAGCCCCCATAACCTTTTCAACAACAGCATGGCGCCCTTTCTGGATATCAATTTGTGAATCGTCACCAAACTCAGGTCGAATCAAATGCTGGGTCTCAGCCACAACTGCTAGACTCTGTAAGACATCAACCGTCGCAATTCCTTGAGCTAAAGCTTGTAAACTCTGAATGTACTTACTGACCTCTTCACGAATGCGCATAAAGATTTCGTATTCGAGGTTAGCTGACTTCTCACGCGCCTCCAGCATATCTCCCTCGATACGGGCCAATTCTTCGGTTCCAAAACGTTCTGAGTTTTTCAGCGTCGCCTTGCGGAAAAAGTGAGCAGGCACATTTCCCAGTTGCGAATTGGTCACATGGAAATAATAGCCATCTTTTTTATTGTAGTCAATCTTAAGCGTGCTGATACCAGAGTTTTCTCGCTCCTTAGCCTCAATCTCAGCAATCCAGCTAGTCCCTTCTCTGAGAACGCGACGGTACTTGTCTAAAGTCTCATCAAATCCAGTTCGGATAATACCACCTTCTGTAATCACATGAGGAGCTTCAGGAGCAATCGCTGCGCTAATCAAACTCTCCAACTCAGGGATTCCATCCAGTTGTTCGATAAGATAGGCTAGAGCAGGTTGCTCCATCCCTTCTAAAATCGCACGAATCCGTGGCACACTGGATAAGGTGGTCGCCAACTGCAAGAGATCCTTGGGATTGGTTTTGCCAAAAGAAACACGACTAGCCAAGCGTTCGATATCATAGACACCCTTGAGGCTGTCTGTCAAATCACTGCGCTCAAAGAAATGATCGAGAAAGACCTGCACCACTTCTTGACGTTGGATAATTCGTTCCTTATCAATCAAGGGGCGATGAATCCAAGACCGCAAGAGACGCATTCCCATAGCCGTTTTGGTTTCATCCAAAAGCCAGAAAAGACTGCCTTGCTTCTTGCCCGAACGAGCATTCTCAACCAAATCCAGACTAGCCTTGGTCGCATAATCCATCTGCAAGAAATCCTTGATTTCATAGCGGATAACAGGCTTGAGGTGGTTCAATTCCCTCATCTGAGTCCGATGAACATACTGGAGTAGCTTACTAGATGCCGCTTGCTCCACAGGTGCCAATCGTGAATCCAGTAAATGAAGGTCTTCAAAACCTTCTTTTTCATAGGAAAGCACCAGATTCATCTGACGGCTAAGGATTTGTTCTTCTTCCTCGGACAAGTCATAACCCAACACCACTTCTCGAGCCTTGAGGTTACGGATTTCCCCACAAACCAACGTGAAATCCAAAAGACCTGTCACATAAAAGTCACCCGTCACTAGGTCCATATAAGCTAGACCAAACTGATTGTCCTCACGGTCTATAGCAACCAAGAAATTGTTCTGACTGTCCGGCTTACTGCTATCGACCACTGTCCCTGGCGTAATGACCTGAACAACCTCTCGTTTAACAACCCCAACTGCTTGTTTAGGATCTTCCATCTGCTCTGCAATAGCAACTTTATAGCCCTGCTCAATCAAGACATCGATATACTGTTGGGCAGAATGATAGGGAACACCCGCCATAGGAATCGGATTGTCGGCATTCTTGTTGCGACTCGTTAAGGAAATTTCCAGAATCTGCGCAGCATTGACCGCATCCTCATAAAATAATTCATAAAAATCACCCATCCGAAAGAGCAAAAACGCATCTGGATATTGCTTTTTAATATCCACATACTGTTGCATGCCGGGTGATAGCTTTTCTGTCGCCATTGTCCGTCTCTCCTTGTCAAAAATAAGTCTTGAGAGCAACTCTCAAGACCTTACTTATCTTTCATCAAATCTAGCAAACGATCTTCCATGAGTTTGGCAACGTGCTGGTCTCGACAAATGACCAATAAGGTATTGGCACCAGCAACTGTTCCTAAAATCCATTCATCCTTGTTTGCATCTACAATATTTGCCAAAACAGAGGCTTCTCCCAATTTAGTATGAAGTACCAAGGTAAACTCTGCTCTTGCAACACCTTCTAAATGATGAGACAAAAATTCCACCAAATCAATCTTTTCTGTCTCATTTGCTAGTACATAATACACCATATCATTTTTCTTGACCTTGGTCAAGCCGATTTCGCGCAAATCACGAGACAGGGTTGTCTGCGTCACAAAAACATTGTGCGCCTCCAACCGATCTTGAATTTCTTTTTGTGTACTTAATTTCTCCTCAGTAATCATTTTTTTTATTAACTGATGACGATCTCTTTTTCTCATAAAATCCTCTTATATGCATATTTATAACTAATTTTATAACTATATTATACCAAAAAAATAGGAGATTTCAAAAATTTTTTCTTCTTTCTTTAAAATTGTGATAAAATAGTAGAAAAGTCCAAAAAGGAGCTCTTAATGAATACAAAAGAATTGATTGCTAGCGAGTTGGCTAGCGTCATTGATAGCCTGGACCAAGAGGCTATTTTAAATTTACTGGAAACCCCTAAAAACTCAGAAATGGGAGACATCGCTTTCCCTGCTTTTTCACTTGCAAAAGTCGAACGTAAAGCACCTCAAATGATTGCTGCTGAACTGGCTGAAAAAATTGACAGCCAAGCCTTTGAAAAGGTTGTTGCAACAGGACCTTACGTTAACTTTTTCCTTGATAAATCTGCCATTTCTGCTCAAGTATTGCAAGCTGTTATCACTGAAAAAGAACATTATGCTGACCAAACTATTGGCAAACAAGAAAATGTTGTTATCGACATGTCTAGTCCCAATATCGCTAAACCATTTTCTATTGGCCACCTACGCTCAACTGTTATCGGAGATAGCTTATCACATATTTTCCAAAAAATCGGTTATCAAACGGTCAAGGTCAACCACTTGGGAGACTGGGGTAAACAGTTTGGGATGCTGATTGTTGCCTACAAAAAATGGGGAGACGAAGAAGCTGTAAAAGCTCATCCAATCGATGAACTTCTTAAACTCTATGTCCGCATCAATGCTGAAGCTGAAAACGACCCTAGCTTGGATGAAGAAGCACGCGAATGGTTCCGTAAACTTGAAAATGGAGACGAGGAAGCTCTCGCACTTTGGCAATGGTTCCGTGATGAAAGTTTGGTGGAATTTAACCGCCTCTACAATGAATTGCAGGTTGAATTTGACAGCTACAATGGAGAAGCCTTCTACAACGATAAGATGGATGCAGTTGTAGACATTCTTTCTGAAAAAGGCCTTCTTGTTGAATCAGAAGGTGCCCAAGTTGTGAATCTTGAGAAATATGGAATTGAACATCCAGCCCTTATCAAAAAATCTGATGGTGCAACTCTCTACATCACACGTGACTTGGCTGCAGCTCTTTACCGTAAAAACGAATACCAATTTGCTAAATCTATCTACGTAGTTGGTCAAGAGCAATCTGCCCACTTTAAACAGCTCAAAGCTGTCTTGCAAGAGATGGGCTACAATTGGAGTGACGACATTACTCACGTTCCTTTTGGTTTAGTTACAAAAGAAGGGAAAAAACTCTCTACTCGTAAAGGGAATGTCATCTTGCTAGAGCCTACTGTTGCAGAGGCCGTTAGTCGTGCCAAAGCCCAAATTGAAGCAAAAAATCCTGAACTTGAAAACAAAGACCAGGTAGCACATGCTGTTGGGGTTGGAGCCATTAAATTCTATGACCTCAAGACCGACCGTACAAATGGATACGACTTCGACCTAGAAGCTATGGTATCCTTCGAGGGTGAAACTGGACCTTATGTTCAATACGCCTACGCTCGTATCCAATCTATCTTACGCAAAGCGGATTTCAAACCAGAAACAGTTGGCAACTATAGCTTGAATGATGCTGAAAGTTGGGAAATCATCAAACTAATCCAAGACTTCCCACGTATTATCAACCGTGCGGCGGATAACTTTGAACCTTCTATCATTGCTAAATTTGCAATTAGCCTGGCTCAAGCCTTCAACAAGTACTATGCACATACACGTATCTTGGATGATAGCCCAGAACGCGACAGCCGTCTAGCTCTCAGCTACGCAACTGCAGTCGTTCTCAAAGAAGCCCTTCGCTTGCTTGGAGTAGAAGCGCCAGAGAAGATGTAAATCACCAAAGTTACTTGATTGCAAAGCAATCTAAGTAACTAACGCCAAATCCTATCAGGAATTTGGCTAGGTGCTTCACTAGTAAAGAAACATAAATATTATCGATTTATGTTTCTTTACGTCGTAACCAGAGACACTTGCCTAAACGCTTCACTAATTCACCAAACCAAATAATATCGATTTGGTTTGGTTCATGTCGTAAGCTTCAAGTTACTTGATTAAAAAGCAGTCTAAGTAATTAAGACCAAATCCTGTCGGAGATTTGGTTAGACTTATGTCGCAATCTTTTAATTACTTAATTGTAAAGCAGTCTAAATAACTAAGACCAAATCCTATACGTAATTAGGTTTAGAGGCCTATCAAAAATCTTATCAAGTTTTGCTGACTTGTTCTGCTATTTTAGATCCACTAAATCGATTTATTCACTACTACTTCTTTATCATACAGGGAGATTTCCTATGAGCCAATATGCTTATATCCTCGTTGTAATTAGCTTGGTGTTCCTTTTTCTGCTCAATAAGTATGAAAAGGAGAGACTTCAAAGGCTCTACCAAGAACAACTTTTGAAGGATGAAACATTTAGGGTTGACATCAAGGAGAAAATTCAAACGACTGAAAATATCAATGATGTCATTGCTTACATTAATAAAACTTATCATCTGGGAATGTTGCTATCAAAAGACATTACAGATCAATTGAAATAAAGCTAGCTATTCTTTAAGGAATATCAAAACCGAGACTGAGAGTTTAATACTTAGCCTCGGTTTTTGTATATTTTCAAGTAACAAAGCCACCACTACCCAGCAATGCAAGTGCAAAATCCTCTAGAATATGATAGAATAATGGAAAGGACTCTATTAAGGAGGAAATCATGAAAAAACAAACCGTCGCCGTCTTGGGGCCTGGTTCTTGGGGAACTGCCCTTTCACAAGTCTTAAATGACAATGGACACGAGGTACGTATTTGGGGAAATCTGCCTGAGCAAATCAATGAAATTAATACCTATCATACTAACAAGCACTACTTTAAAGATGTCGTTCTAGACGAAAATATCATTGCCTACACTGACTTAGCAGAGGCATTGAAAGATGTAGATGCGATTTTGTTTGTTGTCCCAACAAAAGTGACACGACTTGTTGCCCAACAAGTTGCAAAAACCTTAGACCATAAGGCTATCATCATGCACGCATCAAAGGGATTAGAGCCTGATAGCCATAAACGATTATCAACCATCCTTGAAGAAGAAATTCCTGAACATCTCCGCAGTGATATTGTCGTTGTTTCAGGACCTAGTCATGCGGAAGAAACCATTGTGCGTGACCTAACCTTAATCACTGCTGCTTCTAAAGATTTACAAACAGCTCAATACGTTCAGAAACTATTTAGTAATCACTACTTCCGACTTTATACCAATACGGATGTTATCGGAGTCGAAACTGCTGGTGCTCTTAAAAATATTATTGCTGTCGGTGCTGGAGCTTTACATGGTTTGGGATTTGGTGACAATGCCAAGGCAGCCATCATCGCTCGAGGCTTGGCAGAAATTACCCGCCTAGGAGTAGCACTCGGTGCCAGTCCATTGACCTATAGTGGCTTATCTGGTGTGGGAGATTTGATTGTAACGGGAACCTCCATCCACTCTCGTAACTGGAGAGCTGGCGATGCTCTCGGACGTGGAGAATCCCTAGCTGATATCGAAGCCAATATGGGCATGGTAATCGAAGGAATCTCAACGACTCGAGCAGCCTATGAACTAGCGCAAGAACTTGGAGTCTATATGCCCATTACACAAGCCATTTACCAAGTTATTTACCACGGAACCAATATCAAAGATGCCATTTATGACATCATGAACAATGAATTTAAAGCAGAAAATGAGTGGTCTTAACTCTCTAAAGAAAGGATTCTTATGACATCAAAAGTTAGAAAGGCAATCATCCCTGCCGCTGGACTCGGGACTCGATTTTTACCAGCAACCAAAGCACTTGCTAAAGAAATGTTGCCAATTGTAGATAAACCAACTATCCAGTTTATCGTGGAAGAGGCTCTCAAATCAGGCATTGAAGATATTCTGGTTGTCACTGGTAAATCAAAACGTTCTATTGAAGACCACTTTGACTCAAACTTTGAGCTTGAGTACAACCTCAAAGAAAAAGGCAAACACGACTTGCTAAAATTGGTAGACGAAACAACTGGTATGCGCCTTCATTTCATCCGCCAAACTCACCCTCGTGGTCTTGGAGACGCTGTCTTACAAGCCAAAGCTTTTGTAGGAAATGAACCTTTTGTTGTTATGCTGGGTGATGACCTTATGGACATTACTAACGACAAGGCTATCCCATTGACAAAACAACTGATGAATGATTACGAAAAGACACATGCATCAACCATTGCTGTCATGCCCGTACCACACGAAGACGTTTCATCATATGGAGTTATCGCTCCTCAAGGTGAAGGGATTAATGGTCTCTACAGCGTTGAAACTTTCGTTGAAAAACCAGCTCCAGAGGAGGCTCCAAGTGATCTAGCTATTATCGGTCGCTATCTT
The DNA here is from genome assembly GCF_946188685.1 of Streptococcus mitis. Lineage (GTDB taxonomy): Bacteria > Bacillota > Bacilli > Lactobacillales > Streptococcaceae > Streptococcus > Streptococcus mitis_CC. Next base: position 137,502 of record NZ_CAMHWH010000006.1, on the reverse strand, counting down.
CTGACACCAGAAATTTTTGATATCCTTGAAAAGCAAGCTCCTGGTGCTGGAAATGAAATCCAGCTTACCGATGCTATCGATACGCTTAATAAAACACAACGTGTTTTCGCCCGTAAATTTACAGGAGCTCGTTACGACGTTGGGGATAAGTTTGGCTTTATGAAAACATCTATTGACTACGCCCTCAAGCACCCACAAGTCAAAGATGACTTAAAAGATTACCTCATCCAACTGGGAAAAGAATTGGCTGAGAAGGAATAGAATTAGTTTCCAGTTAATAAATTAAGTCTCCAGTAAGTTGACTCTGGAGACTTAATTATTTTACAAATTTACATACAATTTAAAGATTTATGAGATATGTCTCTAAATCTACTAACTCAACTTCGGTCCTTAATGATGGATTACAGATTTTCAATCAAAAATCGATTTGAAGTTTTAATGATATTTGCTATTTTGGGGACGTCTAAATCATCTGTATACAGAAAATGTTTTTCCTTCTCCTTATTTTTAGCTAGAAACTCACTTCTTGCTTGTATTGATAAGTTGCCCACTCTTTCAATTTCTTTTCGAGAACCATCCCTATCTTTCAAGGTTTTTTCTTCGGCCATTAAGACACAATATTTTAGACCAATTTGTTTTTCTTTTAAGAAAGAAGCAATTTTCTTCAGTTGGTATTCAAAAATGACATACTCTATTACGACAGAGATGCCTCGAGTTATAAAATTATTGGTCAAGCTGATGATATTGTCCCAAAACAAATCCATGTAATAGCCCTCATCTTCCCAGGGAGCCACTATGCCACCTTTAATCATTAAGTAAATCAAATCCCCCTCTATAACTGCACTCTTATCAAAAGAATAAGCTAACTCTTTACTAACAGTACTTTTCCCAACGCCTGGGGGGCCTGAAATAATGTAAACACAATTTTCCAACTTTATACCTCTTTTATTCTAATAATTCTTCAATCAATTTCTAATATTATAACATTTTCTATTTTTAAAATATATAATAAGACTGATACAACATTATATTCTAGAAACTTACGATACAAAAGAAATAAAAAAGCACACCATTCTCAATTTTCTGCAAAAAAACTTATTTACAAATGACTTCTTCGCGATAGAATGGGCGCTCACTCTCTCAAATCATCTACACACAAAGACTTATTTTTAGAGCTGTGTTAGTTCGAATAGTTCCAAAACCATTAAAAGCTACTCATTTTTTAAGTAGCTTTTTTCTTATTCAAGTTTACATATTAGTCGTCACAACCCCATTCCCTTGTAGAAAAGCAAAACTGCGAGTCCTACGAATAACACTACCGCTCCTAACCTCTGGCTGGTACCATACATCCTTCTTTCTCCTCGAACTGGAAAGATAACTGCTAGAAATGCTCCACCAACTGCTCCCCCGATATGGCCTGCTAGGCTGATTCCTGGAATCAGAACACTTCCAATAATATTAACCACAAAAAGTGTCAGATAGGATTGCCCCAACTGCTGGATATAAGGATTACGCGTTGCATAGCGAAGAACAATAATTGCAGCAAATAGCCCATAGAGAGAAGTAGAAGCTCCTGCTGCTAAGGTTTTTGGACTAAATACAAAAACAAAGAGATTGCCCATCATTCCTGATAAAAGATAGAGAAAGAAAAACTTCTTGGATCCGAAAATTTCCTCTACTTGCCTACCAAGATAATAAAGGGAAATCATATTGACAATGAAATGTTCCCAACCAATATGAACAAAAATGGCAGAGAAGAGACGCCAAACCTGCTCAGGAAAGAGGCGAATAGCTGGCCCATACATGGCTCCAAATCGAAATAATGTATCCGCCCTGTCAAAGTTTCCACCTGTAGTCACCAACATTAGTAGAAATACCAAGGCCGTCACTAAGAGGAAGAAACTCGTTACAGGGTAACGTCTATCAAAGATTTCCTTCATCAATCAGTACCTCCTGAACAGGAATATCATGCTTTTCAGGTATAAAGTCCTGAATTTGACAAGGATAGATCGTACTCAAAGTATGACTAGGAAAATGTTCTAGACAGCGATCATAATAACCTCCACCGTATCCAATCCGATATCCTTCCTTCGTAAAAACCAGACCAGGAACATGAATCAAATCAATCTGAGAGGCATCCACCACTTCCAAATCTCCCTGTGGTTCCAGTAATCCAAAGGAAGTTTTTACCAACTGCTGTGGATGATAGACCACAAAGTCCATGCCCCCCTTGGGATAGGTTTTGGGTATCAAAACCTTCTTGCCGTCCTTCAGTGCCTGTTCAATCAGTCCCTGCGTTTGAAACTCATGAGGAAAAGAGAGGTAGGTTGCGATGACCTTAGCTTCTTGGTAAAAGGGGTGTTGTAAAAGTCGCTCAGTTAAAGCTTGGTCTATAAACTGTTTTTGCTCTCGAGGTAAAGCCTTCATTTCTTGTAAGACTTGCTTACGTAATTCCGATTTCATAGACAACCCCTCTACTCTGCTACCTTCTTTTTCAGGAAACTAGAGACCGCATCCACCCCAATAGCTAATGCTTCTTCCTTAGGATTCATCTGAGGGTGATGAAGGGCGCAGGGACTATCAATACCTAGCCAGAACATAACGCCATCAACTTTTGAAAGGAGATAACCAAAGTCTTCACCTGTCATAGCAGGTTCGATATCAATCAACTCAATTCCCTCTTTTTCTTCAAAGAAATCCATCAGTTCACGCGCCAAGGCTGGATTGTTCTCAACAGGTAGGTATCCACCTTGTTTGAGTTCGACTTCGACTTCCATATCAAAGGCAGCTGCGACTCCTTCTGCAACTGTTTTGACCCGCTTTTGCACCAAGAGACTCATGTCCTGTGTCAAAGCCCGAATAGTTCCATGTAAAAAGGCTGTGTCTGTGATGACATTGTTGGTGGTTCCGGCTTGGAAAAGACCAAAGGTCACCACTGCTCCCTCGATTGGATTAACATTGCGGCTAACCACTGACTGTACTTGGGTCACAAAGTAACTAGCAGCCACCAAGGCATCATTAGCTTCATGTGGAAAGGCTGCGTGGCCACCTTTGCCTTTGAAACGGATTTTCACCTCACAAGTCCCTGCAAAGAGCGTGTGGGTATTGGTCGCAATCTGACCAACCTTCAAATCTGGCCGAACATGAAGCCCATAAAATTGATCTGGCAACCAATCTCCAAAAGCACCATCCTCATACATGAGCATACCACCAGCCTCATTTTCTTCAGCAGGTTGAAATAGGAAGAGCAGATTATTCTTGGGTTGCTCTTCAAGGGCACACTCTAGACAGCCTAAGGCAATAGTCATATGAAAATCATGGCCACAAGCATGCATGCGACCTTGATGTTGAGAAGCGAAAGGAAGTCCTGTTTGTTCGACGATAGGCAGGCCATCAATATCTGTTCTCCAACCAATGGTACGCTCTGGCTGACTTCCCTGCAAATAAACCAAAATTCCTGTCCGCCAAGTTCGAACTTGGACAAAATTCTTGCCCGCAGTCAATTTCTCAATCACATCCAACAGATAAGCCTGAGTCTTGAACTCCTCCAAGCCAATCTCTGGAATCTGGTGCAAATCTCGTCTAGTCTGAATCAAATCTAACATCTATCTATCCTCCGATATAGCAGAAAGAGGCTGGAAGAAGGGTTCCGCCTCTTTATTTCTTTTACAATTACAAGGTACGAAGCGCATCCTCTAGCGCTGTTTTTTGTTGGGTTTGGGCATCAATCTCTTTGATAATGCGAGCTGGAACACCTGCTACCACCACGTTTTCTGGGACATCTTGGGTAACAATAGCTCCTGCTGCAACAACTGAACCACTACCGATTTGGACCCCTTCGATAACTACTGCATTGGCACCGATGAGAACATTGTCTCCAACACGGACTGGTTCTGCGCTAGCTGGCTCAATCACACCTGCAAGAACCGCACCTGCACCAACGTGACTGTTTTTCCCAACGATAGCACGGCCACCAAGGATGGCACCCATGTCAATCATAGTTCCTGCACCAATTTCAGCACCGATATTGATAACAGCCCCCATCATGATAACAGCATTGTCTCCAATTTCAACTTGGTCACGGATAATAGCACCTGGCTCGATACGAGCGTTGATAGCACGTTTGTCTAGCAAGGGAACTGCAGAATTGCGAGCATCTTGCTCAACAACATAGTCTTGATTTTCTACCAAACCATCGAGAAGCGGAGCCACGTCCTTCCAGTCTCCGAATAGAACATTTCCTAGTTTGACAACAGAGCTAGGTACAGCAGTTGCGAGTTGTCCCTCAAATGTTACTTTCACACTGGTTTTCTTTTCAGCATTGGCGATAAATTGGATAATTTCTTGAGCGTTCATTTTTGTAGCAGTCATAGGCGCCTCCTAGTTCATTTTAATGATACCTATTCTACCAAAAAAGGCCTCAAATTTGAAGCCTTTTTGTTTGTTTTTAGGTATGATTTTTAGGGATGTGAGATAAAACGTGCTGTCGGTAAAAGCAAGCCCCTACCGATACAACCTAAAAACACTCTTCACAACTATCTCCCCGTGTTTTATTGACTATTCTAGTATAGCACACTTTTAGAATTAAGAAAAGACTTTTTATTTACTTTCTTTCGCTTCTTCTATCGATAGGAAAATCATAGGTAAAATAATCAAGGCCATAGCTAGAAGAAGGGACCAATCCACTACTAAACCTAAAAATAAAACACTCAAAAGGGCAGAAGAGAGAGGTTCACTGGCACTAATAACGGAAACCACCAAAGGAGAAACCAAGGACACAGCCTTCATGGAAATAAAAAAAGCAAAAGCTGTCCCAAAGAAAGCAATAATGAGACAAATCAAGATACTCCAAATATCAGGAGTAAAGGAGAGCTTGTAAACAGGGGAAAGGACATTGCTAAACAAACCTGCCAAAATCATCCCCCACCCAACCGTGGGAACAAAACCATAACGCTTCGCAAAAGGTTGAGGTAAGATAACATTAAACATGACCCCCATGGCACTCAGCAAACCCGTCACAAGTGCTAGTGGTGTCATGGATAATTGAGAGAGATCTCCCTTTGTCGCCATCAGGCAAACACCCAACATGGCAACCAAAACATAAAGAATAGCACTTTTTGACGCTCGTTTTTGATAAACCAAGCGATTGTAAAAGAGGATAAAGACAGGGCTAATAAACTGTAAAATAGTTGCTGTCGCTGCATTAGAATATTCTACGCAGAGGTAGAAAAAATACTGAACTGAAAAAATCCCCAAAATAGCATAGGCTAAAAAGGGTAGGTAATTTTTCTTATCTCGCCAAATATCTAGCACTTGCGATTTTAATTGCACTGCAGACCAAATGAGCACAAGACTCCCTGCCAGTGTCAAACGCATAGAGGTAATCCAGCCAGAGGACACTTGATAATGAGTAAAGAAATATTCTCCTAAAATTCCACAGATTCCCCAGATTAAGCCGGATAGGAGCGAATAAATAGTTCCTTTAACAATCTTTTTCTGATACTGATTCATACCTTTATTGTAACACGAAAGGAAAAAAGAAAAAAGTGGCAATCAATGCCACTTTCCTATCTTCTACTATTTGGTTGTGTAGATGATGAACTTGATGTACTGCTAGAACTACTACTTGAACTTGGTGTAGATGAGAAACTACCAATAATACTTGACCAAGCATTTTGGTAATCTGCTTCACTTCCTCCAATAGCAAAGTGATAGCTTGTCGTAGGAGCTCCCGCCTTATTAGCCCAATAACTCGTTACAGTAGCCCCTGAAAGATCCACCGTTTTTCCATTAACGGATACTTTGCCCGGCTTTTGCCCTGTAGATTTGAGGACCTGAGATTGGGTCACACTAGAATCAAGATTAAAGCGTTCATTGCCCCAAACACCAGGCTCAGCCTGTTGGATAGCATTGACCAAGTAAGCCATATATTTGGCATTTCGATAATGCCCAGCCCCCTTAGCCATCGGGCGGTTGTCATCATGCCCTAGCCAACCACCTAGAGTCAATCTTGGTGTTGACAGCATGAGCCACATATTTTCATCTTCATTAGTTGTACCAGTCTTACCAATCCAGTCTGCACGAGCTAAGCTTGAATTGATAGAAGCCAAATCCGTTTGGAAACTTGAAGTGATTCGAGATGAAATCACCTCACGAAGCAAACTCTGCATAATTGTTGCCGTTGCCTTCGAGTACACTTGAACTGGTTTGTCTTGGAATTCATAGATTACTCTACCATCAGATGATTCAATCTTAGAAATCACATGTTTCTGATGATAAACACCGTTATTAGCAATTGTTTGATAACCATTGGTATGCTGGGCAACTGTGACTTCAATACCACCGCCCATAGGCAGACTTTCGATACCGTACTCCGGAATCTCGTAACCCATTTTCTCCATATAGCCCTTGACATCAACACCCTTCTCACGAAGCATACGATAGGTCCAATAGGCTGGGATATTCCATGAATAGTTCAAGGCTTCTCCCAAAGTCATCATGCCTGTACCTGGACTATTTACATACATGATAGGATTTCCATTAGAGAATTTTGTTGGATAATTGGACAAGATACTAGCGCTTCCCATCAAACCTTGATCAATGGCAATACCGTAGGCCAACAAAGGCTTGGTTGTAGAGGCTGGCGAACGCTTGGTGTCGAAGGCGTGATTGTTTTGGTTGGTCTGGTAATTACGACCACCAACGAAACCTAGAACAGCCCCCGTTTTATTGTCCATCAAAACATTTCCTACTTCAGGCTGCCCAGTCGAATCATCCACCAAACGACCGTAGTTAGCAACTGCATTTTGCATGGCTGTATGGATTTTTTTATTGATCGTTGTAGTGATTTTGTAACCACCCTTACTTAGTTCCTGCTCCGCTCGCTCATGATAAGCCTTTTGAACCGCTTCCTTTTTCAACTCTTGGCTAGAGACATTGTCCTGCTGAACCAAATAATCATACATACGATCTGTCGCTTCAGACATAGCCGTAAAGTAAAGGTAATCTCTCGAAACAGCATTAACAGTTCCCGATGGCAAGAAGTCTTGTTTGAGATTATAATTCTTGTACTGGTCGTATTCTTCCTTAGTTAAAGCACCCGTACGGTACATGTTATAGAGAACATCCTTTGCCCGTTTCAAACCAAGTTCTAAGTCCGCATCACTCTTTAACTCTCCAGTATTTTCATAAGGAGAATAAGTAATCGGACTCTGTGGCAAACCTGCTAGGAAAGCAGCTTGGGGAATACTCAACTTGTTGGCATCGATACCGAAAATCCCTTCAGCAGCTTGCTGGGCACCTGCAATATTTTGTCCTTTATGATTTCGACCAAAGGGAGCAACATTGAGATAGGTGGTCAAGATTTCATCCTTGCTCATGCTGCGTTCCAAGGCAAGGGCATCGACAATTTCTGTAGCCTTACGAGCCAAAGTCGGAGCATCTCCGACCACTTGTTGTTTGATTAACTGTTGGGTCAAGGTCGAGCCCCCACTAGACGAGCCCAAACCTGCAAAAGTTCCCAAAGTCGCCCGAATCACAGCTTTGGGCACAACCCCTTTATGTTCAAGAAAATGTTCGTCCTCAGTAGCAATGATAGCCTTTTTGAGATTGTCTGATATTTCCTCAGATGAAACGGAAGTTCTCAGTAGATCACTCTCGATAGAAGCAATGACGCTCCCATCTGCATAAACAATTTCTGAGATAGAAGAAATATTTTTAACCTGCTTGACCAAGTCCTTCGATTGGGGGACCTTGGCTTTATCAAACAAAGCAACCCCATAACCAAGAGCTAGACCAGCACCAAAAAGCCCACCGATAAAGCCTAGAATAAAGAGCGTATTCAAAATTCCCTTGATAGCAACTAAAATGCTACCTAGAATAGACAGAATTCTCCCACCTGTCCCATCCAACTTCTTCTCTTCTGAGACTTTCTCTGATTTTTTATGATTTATTTTTGATTTTACTAGCTGGAAAAATTCCAGCATTTTTCGTTTTAATTCATTTAATTGATTTTGCATGGATTTCCTCACTTTATCTATTATACCATAAAAGGTAAACTTTCAATAAAATAGCCACTTTCTTCCCTATTCTACTAGGCTATTGCCCAAGTTTGTGATACAATAGGTAGAAACAATATTTTTAAAAAGGAGAAAAGACATATGCACATTTTTGATGAGCTAAAAAAGCGTGGTTTGATTTTTCAAACGACTGATGAAGAAGCTTTGCGTAAAGCCCTAGAAGAAGGTCAAGTTTCTTATTATACTGGCTACGATCCAACTGCTGACAGCCTTCACCTAGGCCACCTTGTCGCAATCTTGACAAGTCGTCGCTTGCAACTAGCAGGTCACAAACCTTATGCGCTCGTTGGCGGTGCTACAGGTCTCATCGGAGATCCGTCCTTCAAAGATGCTGAACGTAGTCTCCAAACAAAAGACACAGTAGATGGCTGGGTCAAGTCTATCCAAGGACAACTGTCTCGTTTTCTTGACTTTGAAAATGGTGAAAATAAAGCTGTCATGGTCAACAACTACGACTGGTTTGGCAGCATCAGCTTCATTGATTTCCTCCGTGATATCGGAAAATACTTTACTGTCAACTACATGATGAGCAAGGAGTCTGTGAAAAAACGGATCGAAACAGGAATTTCATACACTGAGTTTGCCTACCAAATCATGCAAGGTTACGACTTCTTCGTTCTTAACCAAGACCATAATGTCACTCTTCAAATCGGTGGTTCTGATCAGTGGGGAAATATGACAGCTGGTACCGAATTGCTTCGTCGTAAAGCTGACAAAACTGGCCACGTAATCACTGTTCCATTGATCACAGATGCAACTGGTAAGAAATTTGGTAAATCAGAAGGAAACGCAGTCTGGCTCAATCCTGAAAAGACTTCTCCATACGAAATGTACCAATTCTGGATGAACGTGATGGACGCTGACGCTGTTCGCTTCTTGAAGATCTTTACTTTCTTGTCACTTGATGAGATTGAAGACATCCGTAAACAATTTGAAGCAGCTCCACACGAACGCTTGGCTCAAAAAGTCTTGGCTCGTGAAGTCGTTACACTTGTTCACGGCGAAGAAGCTTACAAAGAAGCCCTCAACATCACTGAGCAACTCTTTGCAGGAAACATCAAAAACCTTTCTGTCAAAGAACTCAAACAAGGACTTCGTGGCGTGCCAAACTACCAAGTTCAAGCAGACGAAAACTTCAACATCGTGGAACTGCTCGTGTCATCTGGTGTAGTTAACTCAAAACGCCAAGCCCGTGAAGATGTCCAAAATGGAGCTATCTACGTAAACGGTGACCGCATCCAAGACCTTGACTATGTCTTGAGTAACGCAGATAAGTTAGAGAACGAACTGACTGTTATCCGTCGTGGAAAGAAAAAATATTTTGTATTGACTTACTAAACTGTTCAACATTTACCTATAAAAAAGGAGTTAACCTCGAGAAAGGTAACTCCTTTTTGTTGTTGATATCCACATCTATCTAGCCTTAATAGACAGGCTACGCAGGACTATGCGTAAGGTTGTTAGATTATGTAAGATAGAGAGATTTGAAGGACTGAGCCAATTAAACAAGCCAAAGCCAATCAAACTACTATTTACGACAACGGTATCTTGAATATTCTTCTTGATGAGTGTTTGCAAAGATGATGATAGCGAATCCAACTCTTGGAAGAAATCCAAACGATTATCTAACAATAAGATATCACTCATCTGCTTAGAAATATCTGCACTCTCATTCATCACCACACCGATATCTGATAGGGTTAGAGCAGCTGAGTCATTCAAGCCATCTCCAACCATCAAAATAGTGTGACCTGCTTTATGCAGTTCCTCTACTAACTCAAATTTCCCATCAGGTTTCAAGTCTGTATAGACCTGATCAAAGGGCAAATCTTTGACTAATTCCTCTGTCCTAACCAAGGTGTCCCCTGTTGCCAGAATCAATTTTTTCCCTTGTGCCTTAAGTTTCTCCAAGGCTGCTTTTGCTTCTTTTCTCAAAGGAGTATGAATGCAGAACATTCCAATCAATTCATTCTGATAAGCCAAGAATAAGAGATTGTAGTGACTCTTGTACTCTTCAATTAAAGCATTTTGTTCTGAACTGATATGAATCTGCTCATCCTGCATCAAGACATAATTCCCAATAAGAACTGGTTGCCCATCTATATGAGATTTGATCCCCTTGCTTGCAATATATTGGAGTTTCCCATGCATTTCCTCATGTTCAATCCCCTCTATCTCAGCTTGCTTGACGATGGCATTAGCAATAGGATGATAAATGTGTTCCTCAAGACAGGCACTGATTCTGAGAATATCTTCCTCACTATAGTCCCCAAAAGGTAACACCTTTTCAACTATAGGATAACTAGTTGTGATTGTTCCCGTCTTATCAAACAAGAAAGTATCAACTTCCAGGTATTTCTCCAGAACATCTCCATCCTTAATCACCATTTCACGATTCAACCCCTCCTTGATAGCTGTCAAATAAGCTACAGGAGTAGAGATTTTCAAAGCGCAGGAGAAATCGACCAATAGGAAAGAAATAGCCTTAGAAAAAGAACCTGTCAATAGGTAAGTCAGCCCAGCCCCCAAGAAATTATATTTGACGACCTTATCCGCCATCTTGATGAAATAGCGTTGTTTCGTTTTCTTGTTTTCTTCAGATTTCTTCATCAACTCAATCAGTTGTAAAATCCGGCTGTTCATCTGATTATCGGTTACACGAATGCGTAACTCTCCAGTTTCTAATACTGTATTTGCACAAACCAAATCAGACTCTCTTTTTTCAACTGGAAAACTCTCTCCCGTCAAGGAACTTTCGTTGACCATACCTAAACCTGAAACTACTTGTCCATCAAACAGAATTTCATTTCCTTGAGATAGGACCAAGACATCTCCTATTTGAACATCGGAACTCTTGATACTAACAACCGTATCGCCCTGTACTAAGAATACATCGCTCTCTTTTGCAAGAAGGCTTTGTTCTAAATCTGTTGCAGTTTTTTTCAAGGACCACTGATCTAAATGATTCCCCAAATCAAGCATAAACATGATATTGCTAGCTGTCTTGGATTGGTTCATAAACAAGGACAATAAAATCGCCGAACAGTCCAAGACCTCCATCGTTAGTTCCTTACGCGCTAGTGTTTGATAGGCTTCTCTAATATAGCCAAAAGCCTGATAACAAGTCCATATATAGCGAATAGGATACGGCACAAAACTACGAAAAAGTATACGCTTAATCGCTGCACCTGAAACAATAGAATAAGCACTCTCTTCTCTACGAATGGGAAGAGTCATCAACTCAGAAACTTTCCCTTTATCAATTCTTTTTAAAAAGGCTTCTGCATTATCTAATACAGAAAAGCCTTCTTTTATACGTAGAGTAAAGTGCTGTTGATCCATGTAAAACTGGATAGACTCAATCCCCTTTTCATCTCTCGCCAAGGAACGAAGATAGTCTTGAATATCCAAGGTGAGTGAAAAAGAAGATGATAGTCGGATATGTTGGTATCCTCTATGTAGCACTTTAAAAGACATATTATTCTCCTATAAGGCTATCTAATTGCTCTTCTTTTTTCTCTTGCTCGTACAAATATTTGGCATCTTGCAAGACATCGTCTCCATGTTGTTTCACAACAGAAACAGATGCATCTAGCCCGTCTTTCAACTTGTAAGCCTTAGCCAAAGCTTTAGAATAACCTTTTTTAGCTTCCTTACTTGCTAAGATTTTCAAGCCAAGGGTACCAAATGCGACACCACCCAAAAAGAGTGATGATTTTTTCGCAACTTTTGCAACGGTTAATACTTCTTTTAACATACTTATTTCCTCCTTATCATTATTATATAGAAATTTCGATATAAAAGCAATTTTATTCTATAAATTGGAGAATTAGTTTTATTTCTACTGAATCTCCCATCTACTTATTCCTAAAGTTGCTTTCATTTGCCTCTTTTGATACACTTAAACTATGAATACAAATCTCAAACCCAAACTTCAACGTTTTGCTTCTGCTACTGCCTTTGCCTGTCCCATCTGTCAAGAAAAGCTACCTCTAGTAGCTAGCAGTCTCAAGTGTAGCAATCACCATTCTTTTGATCTGTCAAAATTCGGCTATGTCAATCTGGCACCTCAAATCAAGCAATCTGCCAACTACGACAAGGAAAACTTCCAAAATCGCCAGCAAATCCTAGAAGCTGGATTTTATCAAGCTATTCTAGAGGCTGTATCTGATTTACTTTCAAACTCAAAAAATGCCAAAACAATTTTAGATATCGGTTGTGGTGAAGGTTTCTATTCTCGTAAACTCCAAGAAAGCCATCCTGACAAAACCTTCTATGCCTTTGATATTTCCAAAGATTCAGTCCAAATCGCTGCCAAGAGTGAACCAAACTGGGCAGTCAACTGGTTCGTTGGTGACTTGGCTCGTCTTCCTATAAAAGACGCCAGCATGGATATCCTGCTTGATATCTTCTCACCTGCCAACTATGGAGAATTTCGTCGCGTTTTATCCAAAGACGGTATCTTGATAAAGGTTATTCCAACTAAAAATCACCTCAAGGAAATCCGTCAGAAGGTACAAAACCAACTGACAAACAAGGACTATTCCAACCAAGATATCAAAAATCATTTCCAAAACAACTTCACTATCTTATCCAGTAAAACTGCCTCTCTGACTAAGACTATCACAGCAGAGCAGCTTCAAACCCTACTCAGCATGACTCCTCTCCTCTTTCACATCGACCAGAGCAAGATTGACTGGAGCCAACTAACAGAGATTACCATTGAAGCAGAGATTATGGTTGGGAGAGCATTCTAAACTAGACTTCCCAAAGGTATAAAACTTACCGAAAATCTTCAATATTACAAAAACGCATAAGAACAGGTGGTCAAAACCTTAATCTTATGCGTTTTGTTATAGTTTCCATACATATTAAGTGGAAATAGTTGAAACCAGTTCTTTTAATAACCATTGAATACCATATATTACATTTACCCCAAATATGATATAGGCCGTATAAATCAAGTATTTCGATTTCTCCCGCCTCAAAGAATAAATCTTGTACAAGATAAACAAATTTAAAATAATAAATAATAGAGACAAAATCTTCCCTCCAAAATCAATCCTAAAAGTACACAGTTAAGCATAGCCCTAATCTTTATTTTCGATTCGAGATAACAAACTTATCAATAAATAGTAAGTGAAATAAGGCAAGTACAGACCCCCAGAAACTACCTCGAAGAGAGATTTCTTGATGATTGAGAGGAAACAAATCATGGTTACCTATATAGAGGCATGTCAAAATAACAAATACAATCCAAAATAAATCCGTCCATCTATATTTTGAAAAATATTTTTTAACATAATAGCACATTTTTCTTGACTACAATAACATTATATGATAAAATGTAAGCGAATACAAATAAAAAGAAATTGCCTTATTCAATTAATATTCCTATAAGAAAGCAGATGATTCCAATGTACAAACTATAATTATCAACCCTTAATATCCAACTTAGTTATGAAAGAATGGTAGGTGATCATTATCATGAAAAAAATACTAATTACTCTATTATTTAGTTGTTTAGCATTGTTTTATTTGCCTATTTCTGTAAACGCCGATACCACTAATGACCTTGTTATAAAATTCAACGAACTGCAATTTACTGTTGAGGATTACAATATCCCTAATCCAGAAGTAGTATATTCGAAATCAGGATTCAACGAAGTTGCAACTGTTATTGATAGTGATACTGGAAAGGTTGTTGAAACTATTGAATTTATTCCAGATCTCTCTCGATCTACAGTTACTTCACACACATTAAAAAGAAGTGCAACATTTGCTAGAACTACAGTTCAATTAAGTGTAAACATTGAATTATATAATGAGGGTTCTTTCCGTCAGATTAACTCAGTTCAAGGTTATTACTTAGGAATAACAAATTCTATTACAAACACATATATTGAAGGACAAAACGTTGATGTTTGGTCTCCAAAAGGATACCCCACAACAAGTATAAAGTATGCTTATAATGGTACTTTAACAGCAGCTATAAACAGTAGTGGTTCAGCTCAAGTTAAAGCAGAGTTGTTAGGAGCTGGATTTACATTTGGAGGTACTATTGGAGGTACATCATATTATAGAGTTCCATTTAATCAAAACGGAACTATTAGTCTATACAACTATTAGTCTATACTAACTTAGGAGGTAGTCGATATTATGAATGAAAAAAAACGTACATATTTTATTTGTGCAAGTATTATTATTTCATCTATAATTTTAGGACTCTTTATTTATAACGGACTTGACGTTTTGGGTCAATTTATAAACGATGGCCTCAGGGTAATTAATAGTAATAGGTAGTTAATAGAATTTAAATAAAAAAACGGTAATTTAGTGAATGAACTGCACCCCAAAAGTTAGACAGAAAAAATCTAACTTTTGGGGTGTTTTTATTATGAAATTAACTCATGATGATAAAGTTCAGATCTATGAACTTAGAAAACAAGGATATAGCATAGAGAAGCTTTCAAATAAATTTGAGATAAACAATTCTAATATTAGATACATGATTAAATTGATTGATCGTTACGGAATAGAGTTCGTCAAAAAAGGGAAAAATCGTTACTATTCTCCTGATTTAAAACAAGAAATGATTCATAAAGTCTTACATGAAGGCTGGACTAAAGATAGAGTTTCTCTTGAATACGGCCTCCCAAGTCGTACGATACTTCTTAATTGGCTAGCACAATACAAGAAAAACGGGTATACTATTGTTGAGAAAACAAGAGGGAGAGTACCTAAAATGGGACGTAAACGGAAGAAAACTTGGGAGGAAATGACAGAACTAGAGCAACTCCAAGAGGAGAATGAACGCTTACGTACCGAGGTTGCTTACTTAAAAAAGTTAAAAGAGCTGGAAGACAGGGACGAAGCCATACAGCAAGAAAGGCAGAGACAATTAGAGAAATGGCTTCAGGAGGATTTCGACTAGATTTACTTCTTGAAGAGGCTCGTTTACCTCGCTCAACTTACTACTATCAGTTGAAGAAACTAGATGGACTTGACAAAGATAAAGATCTTAAAGCTGAAATTCAAGCTATTTTTACTGAGCACAAAGGAAATTATGGCTATCGACGAATAACTCTTGAATTGAGGAATCGTGGTTTTGTAGTGAATCATAAGAAAGTTCAACGTCTGATGAAGCTCCTTGGTTTAATAGCTCGAATTCGTCGGAGACGAAAGTATTCTTCCTACCAAGGAGAGATTGGCAAGAAAGCAGAGAATCTCATTCAACGCCAGTTTGAAGCATCAAAGCCAATGGAAAAGTGCTACACAGATGTGACAGAGTTTGCCATTCCAAATAGCACACAGAAACTCTATTTATCGCCTGTTTTAGATGGATTTAACAGCGAAATTATTGCTTTTAATCTTTCTTGTTCTCCTAATTTAGAACAAGTAAAAACGATGTTGGAACAAGCCTTCACAGAGAATTACTATGAGAATACTGTTCTTCATAGTGACCAAGGCTGGCAATACCAACACGATTCTTATCATCGGTTCCTAGAGAGTAAGGGAATTCAAGCATCCATGTCACGTAAAGGTAACAGCCCAGACAATGGTATGATGGAGTCCTTCTTTGGCATTTTAAAATCCGAAATGTTTTATGGCTATGAGAAAACCTTTAAATCACTTAATCAATTGGAACAAGCTATTGTAGACTATATTGATTACTACAACAATAAACGAATTAAGGTAAAACTAAAAGGACTTAGCCCTGTACAATACAGAACTAAATCCTTAATCTTATGCGTTTTGTTATGCAAAAATCACTGGAGTTTCTATACACATTAAGCGGAAATCTTTGAAATCAGTTCTCTTAATAACCATTGAATACCATATATTACATTTATTCCAAATATGATATAGGCCGTATAAATCAAGTATTTCGATTTCTCCCGTCTCAAAGAATAGATCTTGTACAAGATAAACAAATTTAAAATAATAAATAATAGAGACAAAATCTTCCCCCAAAAATCAATCCTAAAGGTACACAGCTAAGCATAGCCCTAAACTTTATTTTCGATTCGAGATAACAAACTTATCAATAAACAGTAAGTGATATAAGGCCAGTACCAGACCCCAAATGCTACCACGAAAAGAGATTTCTTGATGATTGAGAGGAAACAAATCGTGATTACCTATATAGAGGCAGGTCAAAATCACAAATAGTATCCAAAATAAATCAGTCCATTTATATTTTGAAAAATATTTTTTCCACATAAAAACACCTTCTTTCCTATAATTATATTATAACACTTTATGTAAGCGAATACAAAAAATATGAGGTAAGCAACTACGAAGAAACATAAGGCTGAAATAAAGTGTTATGCGTTCACTGTATCTATGATTTCTATCTTTTTAAAACAAGATTGACCCAAACCCACAGCATTCAAAAAAGCGAATTTCAATCGAAATTCGCTTCATAGGAAAGTGTATTAGTATAAATCTTGTATCTTATACTCAATGAAAATCAAAGAGCAAACTAGGAAGCTAGTCGCAGGTTGCTCAAAGCACAGCTTTGAGGTTGCAGATAAAGCTGACGTGGTTTGAATTTGATTTTCGAAGAGTATTAGTTCAAGTGCCAGATATCTTCGTTGTACTGAGCGATTGTACGGTCAGATGAGAAGAATCCTGCTTTAGAAATGTTAACGATAACTTTATCCAACCATGCGTCACGATCTTCGTAGTCAGCCAACATTTGCTCTTTGACTTTGATGTAGTCTTCCAAGTCAAGAAGAGTCATGAACCAGTCTTTGTTGATTAATTCATTGTAAAGACGTTCCAAGCGCTCTTTGTTTCCAGCTGCAAGAACTGCATCGCTAACGATGAAGTCAACCAATGGTTTGATAGCTTCACGAGCGTAGAATTCGCTTGATTTGTAAGCTGCTTTTGCGTAAAGATCGATAACAGTTTCTGAATCTTCACCAAAGATGTAGATGTTTTCGTCTCCAACCAACTCAGCGATTTCCACGTTAGCACCGTCCATAGTACCAAGAGTCAAGGCTCCGTTCAACATGAATTTCATGTTACCAGTACCTGAAGCTTCTTTAGAAGCAAGTGAGATTTGTTCTGAGATATCACATGCTGGGATAAGGAAGCTTGCTGCAGTAACGTTGTAGTTTTCAACCATAACTACTTGCAAGTGTGGAGCTACTGCTGGATCGTTAGCAATAACTTCTGACATGCAAAGGATCAAGTGAATGATGTCTTGAGCGATTGTGTAGGCTGGAGCTGCTTTACCACCAAAGAAGATTGTGATTGGGCGAGCAGGGATGTTACCAGCTTTGATGTCAAGGTATTTGTGGATTACGTACAAAGCGTTCATTTGTTGGCGTTTGTACTCGTGAAGACGTTTGATTTGGATATCAAAGATAGAGTTTGGATTGATTTCTACACCTTGGTGTTCTTTCAAGTGACGAGCCAATTTACGTTTGTTGTGAGCCTTGATGCTTTCCAATTTTTCTTTGACAGCTGCTTTGTCTTCATAAGACAAAAGTTTTTCAAGCTCATCTGCTTCATGGTGCCAACCTTCTCCAAGAATCTCATCCAAGTAGTGAGACAAGCTTGGGTTAGCATGCATAAGCCAACGACGGAAAGTGATACCGTTTGTTTTGTTGTTAAATTTTTCTGGGTAAAGGTCATAGAAGGCTTTCAATTCAGAGTTCTTCAAGATTTCAGTGTGGAGCGCTGCTACCCCGTTAACGCTGTATCCATAGTGGATATCCATGTGAGCCATGTGAACACGTCCACTCTCGTCAATAATTTGAACAGCTGGATCTTTCACTTCTGCTTTCACACGACGGTCCAATTCTTCGATGATTGGTACCAAGTGAGGAACCACTTCTTGCAAAAATTCAAGAGGCCATTTTTCAAGGGCTTCAGCAAGGATTGTGTGGTTAGTGTAGGCAGTCATGCTACGAACGATTGAGATTGCTTCGTCAAGTTCGATACCGCGAGCAGTTAAAAGACGAATCAATTCAGGGATCACCATTGATGGGTGAGTATCGTTGATTTGTACAACTGCGTAGTCAGCAAGGTCATGCAAGTTGCTTCCTTTTTCGATTGCTTCGTCGATGATCAATTGCGCACCGTTTGAAACCATGAAGTATTGTTGGAAGATACGGAGCAATTCACCTTGACGGTCACTATCATCTGGGTAAAGGAAAAGAGTCAAGTTGCGAGCGATGTCCGTCTTGTCAAAGTTGATACCATCTTCGATGATAGAAGAATCAACTGAATCCAAGTCAAACAAACGCAAGCGGTTCTTAGTTTCTGTCTTGTAACCAGGTACATCGATATCGTAAAGAGTTGATGTCAATGTGAAGTGAGCGAATGGCACTTGGTAGCTACGGCTTGAGCGAACCAACCAGTTTTGCTCTGTCAACCATGCATTTGGAATTGTTTCTTGTTGGTTATTTTTAAGAACTTGTTGGAAAAGACCGTAGTGGTAGTTAAGACCTACACCGTCACCGTTCAAACCAAGAGTAGCAATTGAGTCGATAAAGCAGGCAGCCAAACGTCCCAAACCACCATTACCAAGAGATGGTTCCAATTCAACTTCTTCAACTTCAATCAAGTCTTTACCTGCAGCTGCAAGTTCTTTTTTAACATCGTCGTAAAGACCAAGATTGATCAAGTTGTTTGACAAAAGTTTACCAATCAAGAACTCAGCTGAGATGTAGTAAACTTTTTTCTTACCAGTGTTAACTGGTTTTTGACTACTTGCAAGCTTGCTGTAGTTAAGAAGAGCCAGGTAAAGCTCTTCATTGCTACATTCTGCAATGGTTTTATTGTAACGATTTTGTACAAATTCTTGTAGTGATAACATGTTTAAGGTGTCTCCTGATATTGTATTATTTCTTTAATTCTACCAAATTTTCATTGATTCGGCGATAGATTGTTGTCAAGTCAAGTAAGCCTTCCTCGACAGCTGGTGTCAATTGATCTTCAGTCATACGCCAAGACCAGTTTCCACCAAGGGTAGATGGGAAGTTCATACGAGCTACCTCATCCAATTCTAGCAAATCTTGCATCGTTGCAATTGCCATGAAGCTAACTGATGAAAAGACTGTACGAAGCATAGCATGTGGCACTGTTTCGTATTCTTTACGGTTAGTGTAGCGAGCCATGTATTCACGAGTCGCATCATCGATCTCGTTACGGTACCAACCAAGGACCGTATTGTTATCGTGTGTTCCTGTGTACATAACTGAGTTAGCAGGTGCCAAGTGTGGGCTATCGATGCTTTCGTCTTCTGGGTTGAAAGCAAATTGAAGAATCTTCATTCCTGGGAAGCCAGTACGTTCACGCAATTCGATAACTTCGTCTGTCATGAAACCAAGGTCTTCTGCGATGATGTTTAGCTCACCAAGCTCTTCCTTAACGGCTGCAAAAAGCTTGTAGCCAGGACCTTTCACCCACTCACCAGGTGCTGCTGTATCGGAACCAGCAGGGATTTCCCAGTAAGATTCGAAACCACGGAAGTGGTCGATACGAACGATGTCGTAGATTTTGAAGCTTTCACGCAAGCGTTCAATCCACCATTTGTAGCCGTCTTTGTCCATTGCTTCCCAGTCATAGATTGGGTTACCCCAAAGCTGACCAGTTGCAGAAAATTCATCTGGTGGGCATCCTGCGATGCAAGTCGCCTTACCGTTGACATCTGTCTTGAAGAGATGTGGATTTGCCCACATATCGCTTGAATCTTCCGCTACGTAGATTGGCATGTCCCCAACGATTTCGATGTGGTTGTCGTTAGCGTAAGCTTTCAATTTCAACCATTGTTGGAAGAAGAAGTATTGAGTCACACGGTGGTAAACCAACTTGTCTGCCAATTGTTCACGGTAGCTTTCAAGTGCTGAAGCTTTACGAGCACGAGCATCTGCATCTGGCCATTCAGTCCAAGCAAGATTATCAAAATGCTCTTTGATAGCCATATACTCTGCAAAGAGTTCAAGCCATGATTGGTTGTCTTGAGCAAATTTCTCAAAATCTTTAACATCTCCTACTTCCAAGAAACGTTTTACCGCTTTTTCTAAAAGAGGACGACGTGCATAGTAGATTTTCGCATAATCAACTTCAGACGCATCACTACCAAAGTCAACCCCTTCAAGGTCACTTGCTTGCAACAAGCCTTGTTCCACCAAGATATCTAAATCGATAAAATGAGTGTTCCCTGCGAAGGCTGAGAAAGATTGGTAAGGAGAATCTCCGTAACTAGTTGTTCCTAGTGGAAGGATTTGCCAGTAACGTTGTTTTGTGCGAACCAAGAAATCAACGAAGTCGTAAGCACTTTTACCAAATGATCCGATTCCGTATGCTCCTGGAAGAGAAGAAATGTGCATCAACACACCACTTTGACGTTTTTTCATAATAAGCACCTCATGTGTTTATAGTTAGATATTACATTTTTACGAGCGCAAACGTTTGCGCTATGATTAGTATATCTCATTTTCTTGATAAATGCAAGCGGTTTTAAATAACTTTTTTGATTATTTTTTTAAATTTTTTTCTTCTTACTCGTATATATATTCTTTCAGGAAACAAACAAAATAGGAATAAGGGTTTCACTTATCTCATTAAGCAAAAATAAAGAGAGAATCCTCCCTGCTTTCTGTTTGAAACTTAGGCAATCGTTTTCTCAACTTTTTTTAAATGTAAAACAAAACCGATTTTTGGGATTTTCTACTATTATATAATGATGAAGCGTTTACTTTTTTTACAATTTTTTTAAAAATTTTTACAAAAAACACTTGCAACCGCTTTCTGATTGTGTTATACTAGTCCCATAAAGGAAAACGTTTGCGTTTCCTCATTATAAAATTTGTTATTCTTTAGGAGGAATACACTATGTCATCTAAATTCATGAAGAGCGCTGCTGTGCTTGGAACTGCTACACTTGCTAGCTTGCTTTTGGTAGCTTGCGGAAGCAAAACTGCTGATAAGCCTGCTGATTCTGGTTCATCTGAAGCCAAAGAACTCACTTTCTACGTTGAAGACCAATATAAAGCCTTTGCTGAATCAGCTGCAAAAGCTTACGAAAAAGAAGCTGGCGTAAAAGTTACCATCAAAACAGGAGACCAAATGGGTGGGCTTGACAAACTTTCTCTTGACAACCAATCAGGTCAAGCTGCTGACGTTATGATGGCTCCATACGACCGTGTAGGTAGCCTTGGTACTGACGGACAACTTTCAGAAGTTAAATTGAGCGACGGCGCTAAAACAGATGATAAAACTAAATCTCTTGTAACAGCTGCTGATGGTAAAGTTTACGGTGCTCCTGCTGTTATCGAGTCACTTGTTATGTACTACAACAAAGACTTGGTAAAAGAAGCTCCAAAAACTTTTGCTGACTTAGAAAACCTTGCTAAAGATAGCAAATATGCCTTCGCTGGAGAAGATGGAAAAACTTCTGCTTTCCTAGCTGACTGGACAAACTTCTACTATGCATATGGACTTCTTGCTGGTAACGGTGCTTACGTATTCGGACAAAACGGTAAAGACGCCAAAGATATCGGTCTTGCAAACGACGGTTCTATCGCAGGTATCAACTACGCTAAATCTTGGTATGAAAAATGGCCTAAAGGTATGCAAGATACTGAAGGTGCTGGCAACTTAATCCAAACTCAATTCCAAGAAGGTAAAACAGCTGCTATCATCGACGGACCTTGGAAAGCTCAAGCCTTTAAAGATGCTAAAGTAAACTACGGTGTTGCAACTATCCCAACTCTTCCAAATGGAAAAGAATATGCTGCATTCGGTGGTGGTAAAGCTTGGATCATCCCATCAAGCACTAAGAACCTTGAAGGCGCTCAAAAATTTGTAGACTTCCTTGTTTCAACTGAAGAACAAAAAGCCTTCTACGATACAACTAACGAAATCCCAGCTAACACTGAAGCTCGTACATATGCTGAAGGTAAAAATGATGAGTTGACAACAGCTGTTATCAAACAGTTCAAGAACGCTCAACCAATGCCAAACATCTCTCAAATGTCTGCAGTTTGGGATCCAGCGAAAACTATGCTCTTTGATGCTGTAAGTGGTAAGAAAGATGCGAAAACAGCTGCTAACGACGCTGTAACATTGATCAAAGAAACAATCAAACAAAAATTTGGTGAATAAAAAATTTGTTCAAGGGGGGTGGAAATCAAATCCCCCTTTGAATTTATCAATCAAAAACATATATAGTTTAGGTTTTAATTAGAAACCAGTATCCTATGAAAGGAGTTATTATGGAAAAGCAACAACCTAGTAAAGCAGCTCTGCTGTCTATCATTCCTGGGTTAGGACAGATTTACAATAAACAAAAAGCCAAAGGTTTTATCTTCCTTGGTGTAACCATCGTATTCGTCCTTTACTTCCTAGCACTTGCAGCCCCTGAATTGAGCAATCTCATCACTCTTGGTGACAAACCAGGTCGTGATAATTCCCTCTTTATGCTGATTCGTGGTGCCTTCCATTTAATCTTTGTAGTTGTTTATGTACTCTTTTATTTCGCAAATATCAAAGACGCACATACAACTGCCAAACACATTAATAATGGCATACCAGTAGCACTTACCTTTAAAGAAATGGTCAAAGGAATCTATGAAAATGGCTTCCCTTACCTCTTAATCATTCCATCTTACATTGCCATGACTTTTGCGATTATCTTCCCAGTTATCGTAACCTTGATGATCGCCTTTACCAACTACGACTTCCAACACTTGCCACCAAACAAATTGTTGGACTGGGTTGGTTTGACCAACTTTACAAACATTTGGAGCTTGAGTACCTTCCGTTCTGCCTTTGGTGCCGTCCTTTCTTGGACTATCATCTGGGCTTTATCTGCCTCAACTTTACAGATCGTCATTGGTATCTTCACAGCTATCATTGCTAACCAACCATTTATCAAAGGAAAACGTATCTTCGGTGTTATTTTCCTTCTTCCTTGGGCTGTCCCAGCCTTCATCACTATCCTGACATTCTCAAACATGTTTAACGATAGTGTTGGTGCTATCAACACTCAAGTATTGCCAATCTTGGCTAAATTCCTTCCTTTCCTTGATGGTGCTCTTATTCCTTGGAAAACAGACCCAACTTGGACTAAGATTGCCTTGATTATGATGCAAGGTTGGCTTGGATTCCCATATATCTACGTTTTGACTTTGGGTATCTTGCAATCTATTCCTAACGACCTTTACGAAGCAGCTTATATTGACGGTGCCAATGCTTGGCAAAAATTCCGCAACATCACTTTCCCAATGATCTTGGCTGTTGCGGCACCTACTTTGATTAGTCAATACACCTTCAACTTTAACAACTTCTCTATCATGTACCTCTTCAATGGTGGAGGTCCTGGTAGTGTCGGAGGGGGAGCTGGTTCAACTGATATCTTGATCTCATGGATCTACCGTTTGACAACAGGTACATCTCCTCAATACTCAATGGCGGCTGCTGTTACCTTGATTATCTCTATCATTGTCATCTCAATCTCTATGATCGCATTCAAGAAACTACACGCATTTGATATGGAGGACGTCTAAGATGAATAACTCAATTAAACTCAAACGTAGACTGACTCAAACCCTTACTTACCTCTACTTGATTGGTCTATCAATCGTGATTATCTATCCACTGTTGATTACCATCATGTCAGCCTTTAAAGCAGGTAACGTCGCAGCCTTTAAACTTGATACTAACATCGACTTCAATTTTGATAACTTTAAAGGACTCTTTACTGAAACTCTATACGGTACTTGGTATCTCAATACCTTGATCATCGCCTTGGTTACCATGGCGGTTCAAACAAGTATCATCGTACTTGCTGGTTATGCCTACAGCCGTTACAACTTCTTGGCTCGTAAACAAAGTTTGGTCTTCTTCTTGATTATCCAAATGGTGCCAACCATGGCCGCTTTGACAGCCTTCTTCGTTATGGCGCTTATGTTGAACGCCCTTAACCACAGCTGGTTCCTCATCTTCCTCTACGTTGGTGGTGGTATCCCAATGAATGCTTGGCTCATGAAGGGCTACTTCGATACAGTGCCAATGTCTCTAGACGAATCTGCAAAACTAGACGGTGCAGGACACTTCCGCCGCTTCTGGCAAATTGTTCTTCCACTGGTTCGCCCAATGGTTGCCGTACAAGCTCTCTGGGCCTTCATGGGACCTTTCGGGGACTACATCCTCTCTAGTTTCTTGCTTCGTGAGAAAGAATACTTTACTGTTGCCGTAGGTCTCCAAACCTTCGTTAGCAATGCGAAGAACTTGAAGATTGCCTACTTCTCAGCAGGCGCTATCCTCATCGCCCTTCCAATCTGTATTCTCTTCTTCTTCCTACAAAAGAACTTTGTTTCAGGACTTACA
The DNA here is from genome assembly GCF_946188685.1 of Streptococcus mitis. Taxonomy (GTDB): domain Bacteria; phylum Bacillota; class Bacilli; order Lactobacillales; family Streptococcaceae; genus Streptococcus; species Streptococcus mitis_CC. Next base: position 113,074 of record NZ_CAMHWH010000006.1, on the reverse strand, counting down.
AGTGGTGGCGACAAGGGATAATATATCCCCGCCACCCTTTTTCATTTTAAAACTTGTTACTGTAAAACTATCCTTGTAGCAAGCAATTTTTCTCCTAGACTTGAAATAAAGCACATTTCTCTATATAATAATACTCATATAGAAAACACCTTTTAGAAAGATACCTATGCTTCCATATCCATTTTCCTATTTTTCAAGTATTTGGGGATTTCGTAAGCCCCTGTCCAAACGTTTCGGGCTCAACTGGTTTCAGCTTCTCTTTACCAGTATCTTCCTTATCAGCTTATCTATGGTACCTATTGCCATCCAAAACAGTTCACAGGAGACTTATCCGCTAGAAACCTTTATCGATAATGTCTATGAACCATTGACAGATAAGGTTGTACAGGATCTCTCTGAACACGCTACAATTGTTGATGGCAAATTAACTTATACTGGAACATCTAGTCAAGCGCCTTCTATTGTGATCGGTCCAAGTCAAAGCAAGGAATTACCTAAAGACTTGCAACTGCATTTCGATACGAATGAGCTCGTCATCAGCAAGGAAAGTAAAGAGCTGACCCGTATCTCTTACCGAGCGATTGAGACTGAGAGTTTCAAAAGTAAAGACAGCTTGACCCAAGCCATTTCTAAAGACTGGTATCAGCAAAATCGTGTCTATATCAGTCTCTTCCTAGTTCTCGGTGCGAGCTTCCTCTTTGGTTTGAATTTCTTTATTGTCTCTCTAGGAGCGAGTCTTCTCCTTTATATCACTAAGAAATCACGCCTCTTTTCATTTAGGACCTTTAAAGAGTGCTACCATTTTATCTTGAACTGTTTAGGATTACCTACTCTGATTACGCTTATTTTGGGCTTATTTGGCCAAAATATGACAACTCTCATTACTGTACAAAATATTCTTTTTGTTCTGTATCTGGTCACTATCTTTTATAAAACGCATTTCCGTGATCTAGATTACCATAAATAGGAGATTTTTATGCCCGTTACGATTAAAGACGTGGCCAAGGCTGCTGGTGTTTCGCCTTCAACCGTAACCCGTGTTATTCAAAACAAATCAACCATTAGCGACGAAACTAAAAAACGCGTTCGCAAAGCTATGAAGGAGCTCAATTACCACCCCAACCTCAACGCTCGTAGTTTGGTAAGCAGTTATACCCAAGTTATCGGCTTGGTCCTTCCTGACGATTCAGACGCCTTCTATCAAAATCCTTTCTTCCCATCTGTCCTCCGTGGTATCGCCCAAGTTGCTTCTGAAAACCACTACGCTATTCAGATTGCAACAGGTAAAGATGAAAAAGAGCGCCTTAAAGCGATTTCACAGATGGTTTACGGTAAACGTGTGGATGGTTTAATCTTCCTTTATGCCGAAGAGGAGGATCCCTTGGTCAAACTGGTCGCTGATGAGCAGTTTCCCTTCCTCATCCTAGGAAAATCTATTTCACCCTTCATCCCTCTTGTCGATAATGACAATGTCCAAGCTGGTTTTGATGCAACCGAATATTTTATCAAAAAAGGCTGCAAACGAATTGCCTTCATTGGAGGGACTAAGCGACTCTTCGTAACGCAAGACCGTTTAACAGGCTATGAGTCAGCCCTCAAACAATACAAACTGCCACTTGATGACAATCTGACCTACTTTGCAAATGAATTTCTAGAGGAAAAAGGGTATCAATTTAGTAAACTCCTCTTTCAGCATGATCCTCAGATTGATGCTATTATTACAACCGATAGTCTCCTAGCCGAAGGGGTCTGTGACTATATTGCTAAGCACCAACTGGATGTCCCTGTTCTCAGCTTTGACTCGGTCAATCCCAAGCTCAACTTGGCAGCCTATGTTGATATCAATAGCCTAGAACTTGGTCGTGTTTCCCTTGAAACCATCCTCCAGATTATCAACGATGCTAAAAGCAATAAACAAATTTGTTACCGTCAGTTGATTGCCCACAAAATTATCGAAAAATAAAAACCAGCTCGAGCTGGTTTTTTTGATCACTAATTATCTGTTTCAACGAACCGTCCCAAAATATGAACATTCTCCGAGACAGAGACAAAGGCGCTTGGATCCACCTGTTTCATAATCTGTTTAAATTCATTAAACTCTGCACGTGTAATGACAGTGATTAAAACTGCCTTTCTTTCGTGATTATAGGTTCCTTCTGCATCGTGGATCATGGTTGCACCGCGGTGCAATTTTTTATGGATTTTTTCAATTACCTTCTCTGGATGATTGGTCACAATCATGGCCTGCATCCGTTTTTGCTTGGTAAAGACAGCGTCTGTGACACGGCTAGAGACAAAGATGGTAATCATAGAGTAGAGAGCGTATTCCCAACCAAAGGTCAAGCCTGCTATCAGCATGATAGTCCCATTGACCAAGAAAGAAATACTACCGACATTCCTCCCTGTTTTCTTGCGAATGGTCAGGCTGACGATATCCGTTCCACCACTGGAGATATTGTTTCGAAGAGCAAAACCAATCCCCAAGCCCATGACAACACCCCCAAAAAGGGCATTGATAATGGGATCCTCCGTCAAGGTCGCCACAGGGACAAACTGGATAAAGAAGGAACTCATGGATACCGTGATAAAGGTAAAGACGGTGAACTTATGGCCAATCTGATACCAAGCCAAGACCATCAAAGGAAAATTAATGGCGTAGAAGGTCAGCGAAATCGGGATATGAAAACCAAACCAGTGATTACTCAAGGCAGAGATAATCTGTGCCAGACCTGTTGCACCACTCGAATACACATGCCCTGGTTGGAAAAAGAAATTGACCGCCACTGCTGATAAAAAACCATAGACCAGAGAGGCCGAAATCTTCTCATCATACTTTTCGCGAGAGATACTTTGTAAGACACGTAAAATTTTTATCTGATGAGCAAAGCGGCGCAAATAATAGCGCCACCGCTTAATTCGTTTTGCTTGTTTCATCTTCTTCTACTTGTAAGCTGAGTTCCTCTAGTTGTTTGAGAGCTACTGTTGAAGGAGCTTGTGTCATTGGGTCAGTTGCCTTGTTGTTCTTAGGAAAGGCAATGACTTCACGGATATTTTCTTCTCCAGCTAAGAGCATGACAAATCGGTCAAGCCCGATAGCCAAGCCACCGTGTGGTGGGAAACCATAGTCCATGGCCTCAAGAAGGAAGCCAAATTGGTCATTTGCTTCTTCGGCTGAGAAACCAAGAGCCTTGAACATACGTTCTTGAAGGTCTTTTTGGTTGATACGAAGGCTACCACCACCAAGCTCATAACCGTTCAAGACAATATCGTAAGCAATGGCACGAACCTTAGCCAAATCACCTTCTAATTCGTGAGCCGTCTCTTCCTGTGGAAGGGTGAACGGATGGTGGGCGCTCATGTAACGACCTTCTTCTTCAGACCATTCAAACATTGGCCAGTCAACCACCCAAAGGAAGTTGAATTTATCGTTATCAATCAAGCCAAGCTCTTTGGCAATACGTCCACGAAGGGCACCAAGAGTTGCATTGGCCACTTCAAGCGTATCCGCCACAAAGAGAACGAGGTCCTTATCTTCAAGAGCAAGCACTGTTGTCAATTCTGCTTGGATGTCCGTCAAGAACTTAGCAACTGGTCCGTTTAATTCTCCATCAACAACCTTGACCCAAGCAAGACCTTTGGCACCATATTGTTTGGCTACTTCAGTCATCTTGTCGATGTCTTTACGTGAATAGTTGTCCGCAGCGCCTTTGACTACAATTGCTTTTACAGCAGGTGCTTCTGAAAAGACTTTAAAGTCAACACCTTTGACCACTTCTGTCAAGTCTTGAAGCAACATGTCAAAACGAGTATCAGGTTTATCAGAACCGTAAAGCGCCATAGCGTCATCATACTTCATACGTGGGAAAGGAAGAGTTACCTCAATTCCTTTTGTTTCCTTCATCACGCGCGCAATTAAACCTTCTGTGATATCTTGGATTTCTTGCTCAGTAAGGAAGGACGTTTCTAAGTCGACCTGAGTGAACTCAGGCTGACGGTCTCCACGCAAGTCCTCGTCACGGAAACATTTAACGATTTGATAGTAACGGTCAAAACCAGCATTCATCAAGAGCTGTTTCGTGATTTGTGGACTTTGAGGAAGCGCGTAAAAATGCCCTTTATTAACACGAGATGGCACCAAGTAGTCACGCGCCCCTTCAGGCGTTGACTTAGAAAGGAATGGTGTCTCCACGTCGATAAACTCCAACTCATCCAAGTAGTTGCGGATAGAGTGGGTCACTTTAGCACGAAGTTTAAGATTTTCCAACATTTCTGGACGACGAAGGTCAAGGTAACGGTAACGTAAACGTGTATCGTCATTGGCCTCAATGCCATTCTTAATCTCAAATGGGGTTGTCTTAGCTGTATTAAGCACTGTCAGAGCTGTCACGTTTAACTCAACTGCACCAGTTGGCAACTTATCATTGGCTTGCTCACGCGCAGCGACCTGTCCAGTCACCTCGATAACAAATTCGCTACGAAGGCTTTCAGCTGTTGCCATAACCTCTGCAGATACTTTTTCAGGGTTGATAACCAACTGCATGATTCCTTCACGGTCACGAAGGTCGATAAAGATCAAACCACCCAGGTCACGACGACGACCAACCCATCCTTTCAAGGTCATTTCTTGTCCGATGTGTTCCTCACGAACACGACCAGCATACATACTACGTTTCATGTTTTCTCTCCTCTTTTATTCTGTTACTATTTTACCATAAAAGCGCAGGCTCTTCATGAAAATCATCAGAAAAGTTTGCCAGTCTTTAAAAATCAAGTGAAGACTCTAAAAATTAACGCCCATACAAAAATCCGATGAAGTTCACCGGACTCTTTTATTTTGAATTTTTGCCTGCTTTACGCTTTTCAGCAATTTCGGCTGCCTTTCGAGGCAAGACAATTTCCGTTGTATAAGCTGTCCCAAAGCGCAAGACACCTGCAATAGGGGCAAAGACAACTGCTAGATAGTTGTAGAAGAAATCGCCCTTAAAGGCATAAGCTAGCGCTCCAATGATGAAAAATAGAACAACTGCCTGAATCACTGCTAATAAAATTACTCGTTTCATGTGACCTCCTGACTCTATTATAGCATGAGAATCATCAAAAAGCCGACTAAATTATTTAAAGCGTGAAGAGAAATACTGTAGACCAGACCTTTTCTGCTAATATAAGCCAAGCCCAAGCTAAAACCAAGACTAGCATAAACTAAAAATTGTTGCACATCTCCTGGGAAATGAATCAAGGCAAACAGAACACTAGTTACCAGAAGAAAAATTAGAGTTTGTTTACTATTGTCCTGCTTAGGAAAGAGGTAGCGTGCTAACATCCCTCTAAAGATAAGTTCTTCCGTCAAAGGAGCAAAAATAACGACCGCAAAGAAGGAGAAGAGTGGCTGAGCCAAGGTCAAGTCTGTCGCCATTTGTTGATTTACCGAAGGATCATCTGGCAAGAAAAACTGGACAAGCAGAGATAAGAACCAAACCAGAGCAGGAAGCCAAATAAATCGGTTGAAGCCACTCTTCTCAATATGAACAGGACCTTTCTGATACCATTTATAAATGACGTACACATATACTCCAGCCAAGGCCACATAAAGCAAGGTAGTAGCATAGGGTGAAGCGCCTAGATTCAAAGCTTCTACAGCCCCACTCTGAACGGTACCATAGATAAACACAAAGGATAGAATGGCTAGAAGAAACCAGCCAAGGTTTTTAAGTAGTTTCATAAAGGTCTCCTATTTAAAATAGCGTTTTACCATAGGTAACTGCATCACATTGATATAAACATGGATTGCTCCTACAAGCAATAAGGACAGTAATTGAATCTTTCCTGTCAAGAAAGAAATGATAAAAAGAAAAATATACAAGATTGGTAAGACATACTGATTTAATTGGAATAAAATCCGAAAACTCTGTTCCAAATTAGCCTTGCGCTCCCCTTCATCGTAAGAATCGAAATGCTCTAAGATATCCTTGGGTGTAGAGAAAAATGCCAAATCAAGCTGACGAACAAGCGCAATTGTTTTAAAAAGATATTTTTGGCTTTGTAAATACAGTACTAATTCCAAAAAAGAAAGGGAAAATGTTATACGACTTACATCGAGTACAATTACTTCGCTTCCTGAAATGAAGAGAGCCAATACAATCGCTACGGCTGTAATATTAAAAGTAATATTTCCAAACTCAAGATTACGATACATTTGCACATAATAGCTTTCATTCAGATCATCATCCATTTCCTCTTGATACAAGGAGTGAAATTTTCTGCTTTTCTTTAAGAAATTGAACGTCAAAACAATGCCAACGAAACCTAATAGTAAACAAATAGCTGATATCCATGGTATCAAGATTTTTACATCTAACATAATTCCGTGGAATTCGGCACCAGCCTTCAACATATCTACAAACATGTACAAAAAAACTCCCAAGACAAAAGGAATTAAAAATAACAAGCCATGTTTCTTTTTCATATTCATTCTCCTTTTTCACTTGCTAGATTTTTGGATTTCTTTTCAATCCAGTCAATTACTGGGATGAGGGCAAAGTAGGCCCAAACAAATTGGTCGCTTTGATAGGGACTAAACCAACTTAAGTCTATCCCAATCAGTAGAAATACGCTGATTAATAGAGCTATGGCAACTACATAATAGATTACTTTATACTTGTTCATCATTTTTCTCCTTTTTCTTCAACCGATTGAAAATGGACAAGAGGACTAAGTTAATCCAAAACAAATACTTACTTTCAACAAAATAGAACCACCCCAGTAATGTTCCAATCATAGCAAAAGCATTCACAATGAGGGCAAGAACACTCATGTAATAAATCACTTTAAACTTATTCATCACTCGTCCTCCTCCAAGCGAAATACCGATTCGACTGTTTCGTTGAAAATTTGAGATATTTTCAGGGCAATGATAATGGACGGGGTGTATTCGTCCCGTTCTAATAGACTGATGGTCTGCCTGGAAACCCCTGCCAGCTTGGCTAGGTCGGTTTGATTGAGACCATCGCGAGCTCTAAGCTCTTTTAGACGATTTTTAAGTTGCATATTACACACCTACTCTCCGTCAAATTCAATGGCTTGGATATCCTCAATACGTTGCAACTTGAATTTTTCTTTCCCATTTTTATCAACATGACGTAGTTTGACCCATTCCTCATCAACATCCACAACTTCCCAGTTATCTGGCCCAATATACACTCCCGTTATAATTGGTTTCTTTCCAATCATTTCTTGCAATAATCTCGACATTTCTGCGTTTCCTTTCTCTTTTCGCTCAAGCTTTTTGATTTTATTCTCTAGTTTCTTGATTTTTTTAGAATTATTAGAATAAAAGAAAATCATAAATAGTATAAATACTAGTACCCACATCATAGCTCCTTTCTTCTTTTCTCTTAACTTGCTTACATTGTAACACATCTTTTTCTTTTTGACAAGCATATTTGTCAAAAAGTTTATGATTTTTGTCATTTTGCAAAAGAAAAAGGTCAGGAGTAGGTTCCTGACCACTTTATCTATCATTAAAATCCTAGTTTTTCAAAGATTTCTGAGAAGTTTTGGCTGATTGTCTCAAGTGACACTTGCACTTCTTCTCGGGTTTGGTTGTTCTTGACCGTCACTTGTCCACTTTCGACTTCACTCTCTCCTAAGGTGATGAGGGTCTTAGCCGCAAAGACATCGGCTGATTTGAACTGAGCTTTGAGCTTACGGTTGAGGTAATCACGCTCTGCTTTGAAACCTTGTTGGCGAAGAGCTTGTACCAATTCCAAGGCCTTGACATTTGCTCCGTCTCCCAAGACTGCGATATAGACATCTAGGGCGTTTTCAATAGGGAGAGCCACACCTTGCTTTTCAAGAATGAGAAGTAGGCGCTCTACACCAAGTCCAAAACCAAATCCAGCAGTTTCAGGGCCACCAAAGTAAGCAACCAAACCATCATAGCGACCACCCGCACAGACTGTCAGGTCATTGCCCTCAATCTCAGTGATAAACTCGAAAATGGTGTGGTTGTAGTAGTCCAGACCACGCACCATATTGGTATCGATGATATAGTCTACTCCAAGATTCTCCAACATCTGACGCACAGCATCAAAATGAGCTTGACTTTCTTCATCAAGGAAGTCCAAGATAGAAGGTGCATTCTCTACTGCTACCTTGTCTTCTTTTTCTTTAGAGTCCAAGACACGAAGAGGATTTTCCTCCAAACGACGTTGGCTATCCTTAGACAAGGTCTCCTTGAGCGGTGTCAAATAGTCAATCAAGGCTTGACGGTAGGCCGCACGACTCTCAGGATTTCCAAGAGTGTTGAGGTGCAATTTGACACCTTGGATGCCGATTTCTTTCAGGAAATGAGCTGCCATCGCGATGGTTTCCACATCAGTAGCTGGATTGCTAGATCCAAAACACTCAACACCAATCTGGTGGAACTGGCGCAAACGCCCTGCCTGTGGACGCTCATAGCGGAACATAGGGCCCATGTAGTAGAACTTACTTGGCTTTTGTACTTCTGGGGCGAAGAGTTTATTTTCCACGTAGGAACGGACAACGGGCGCTGTTCCTTCTGGACGGAGAGTAATATGGCGATCACCCTTGTCATAAAAGTCATACATTTCCTTGGTTACGATATCCGTTGTATCTCCGACAGAACGGCTGATAACCTCGTAATGCTCAAAAATAGGCGTGCGCACTTCTGCATAGTTGTAGAGCTTGAAAATCTCACGGGCAAAGCCCTCAACGTACTGCCATTTGGCAGATTCAGCAGGTAAAATATCCTGCGTTCCTTTTGGTTTTTGTAATTTCATAGGGAATCCTCTTTAAACTTAATAGTCTTATTTTACCATAAATAAAGGGATTAAAACAGTAAGAAAAAAATTAGGATTTATACTCAATGAAAATCAAAAAGCAAACTAGGAAGTTAGCCGCAAGCTGTACTTGAGTACGGTAAGGCGACACTGACGTGGTTTGAATTTGATTTTCGAAGAGTATTAGATATCATTTTTGAGATTAAGACCTGTCAAAAGAATAGCTAGCAAGGAAAGACCAACAAATAGCATCCAAGTCAACTGTATATTCCATACGGCTACAAGTGAAAAACAGGCTGTTCCCACAGGTATGGATAAGGTGAACAATAAACCTAAAAAATTACTGGTACGAGCTAGAACATCTGGAGCTAGATTTTTCATGAGCATGGCACTAATCTTTGGTTGAACTTTACCACACACATACAGAGTTGAAAAGAGAAATAGTAAACCAAGTACGACTTGATTGAATAAATTAGCTAGACCAATTAGACTGAGTCCTACGGTCACCCACATCATCAATCTAGGCAAGGACTGCTTCCCAAAATAATCATTGCCCGTAAGGCTACTGATGATGATTGCTACTAAAACACCGAATTGATTGATAAATAGTGCCTCTGTGTAAGAAAAATTCAAGAGAGAATGGCTCAAAAAGAAGATGTTATAGATGCTTCCTAAAGCCCCACCCAAGGCATTGATAAGTAAGACAGCAAAGATCATGAAACCAAAGTTTTTCTGTCCACCTTTAAGAAAAACGAGACGTAAATTTCGGTAAATTGTTAGGAACTGGTCTTTGATAGAAAGCTTCTCATTTTTTAGTGATTCACCATCAGCGGATGAAATCGACAGTCTCAATTTGCTTTTTCCTAAAAAGAGGATAACGGCTGATACTAGGAAAAAACAGGCATTGATTCCCGCAACAAGGGAAAAATTGTTGACCGATAGGCCTAAGAGCCAGACTCCGAAAGCTTGACCACCAATAGCTGAAATATAGGTGATGAACTGGGAAAAAGAGTAAGCTTCCATCAGATCATCTTCAGCTACTTTCTCCTTAATAAGAGGCATGCGCAAGCCACCTGCAAAATCACTAATCACATCACTAATGACATTGATCAAACACAGGCTAGAAAAGGCAAAGAGACTAGCTTGCTGAACAACTAGGGCTGCTAGAAAAAATAAAACCGCCTGAAACAAACCGCTATAGATCATCCATTTGACCTTGTCCCTCGTGTAATCTGCCCGAATCCCTACAAAAACTGTAAAGAGAGTCGGAATAATCATGACAATATTCGCCATAGCAACAGCAAAGGATGCTTGTGACAAGGTCGATGCATAGACGATAAATACCAGGTTGAAAATCGAAGCACCAAAAGCATTGAAGAAGCGTGACAAAGTCAAGAGACGATAAGCTTGATTTCTGAACAATAGTTTCATAGGTAATCTCCCTTCTTGTTCAAATACTCAATGAAAATCAAAGAGCAAACTAGGAAGCTAGCCGAAGGCTGTACTTGAGTACGGCAAGGTGAAGCTGACGTGGTTTGAATTTGATTTTCGAAGAGTATAAGTTTTATGTGAAGTATGACTATAGTATAGCACTTAGAAATTCTAGAGGAAAAACTTTTGAATATATGCAACAAACAAAATGAGCAAAAAAACGATAGAACTTCTTTGATAACCTGTGAGAGCTCAACAATTCTATCGCTTCAAATTTTAAATAATTTTCTTAGTTTGCAGATATTCAACAATCGGTCGTTTTTCGATAGTATTCGGCAGATTTGTTACAACCAAGCATCTCAAAAATACGGACAGCATCTTCCATCTTTTTCTGGCCTTCCTTGACTCTGCCTTGCTTGCTATCAAGGAGACCTTCCGCCCACAAATAGACAATTCGGAAATAGGTCTCATTTTCATTGTAGAAATGCTCTTTGATAACACGTTTAAAATAATGGGAATTAGTAAATTCTTCACACTCAATGCTAGCTAAAAAGCCATTCAATAGTATAGTGTGAAACAGGTTTCGATTGCCAGACACTTCCATTAGAAAATCAGATTTACGTACCATTTCTCTAACATACCTAGTGAAAAGAGAAACAGATAGAAATGGTGAACTGACTGAAAATAAATTGAGTTCATAGATTCCCCAGATCTCGGTAGAAAACAAATAATCATGAAGGACTTTCCCTTCCTCTGCTGTTAACTCTACCCTTTCATCCATGCTCTTCATATAAGACTTGATAATAATGGCATTTAGAATATGTTTCTGTTTGTTTTGAGAATGGGCATGCTTTTGATACTCCCTGCGATACAAGTCTTCAAGAGGAGCTATATTCTTTGGATCCAAGACATCTATGATTTCTTTTCTCAACTCAGAATCTGTATCATACTGAAAACCTCTCGCTAGAAAGAGGATTTCCTCTACACTGGCAGATATATTTTCTAGGGCAAATAGAAACTTTTCCACCGAAAGCTCACTCTGACCTGTTTCAAAGCGAGATAACATAGACGGCGAAAATTGTCCCCCAGTTGCTTGTCTCAGCGAGATATTTCTTGATTCTCGTAATTGTCTAAAGACTTTTCCAATCTGCTCCATAGGCTTCCCCTTGATTCCGTATTTTCTTCATTTTATCATATTTTTCAGAAAATTCATCAAAAACTTGCCAAATTGTCAGAATTATGAGAAAATAGAGGATATTTATCACGTGGAGGGACTGTAATGAGAGAGGATATCAAAATCAATGACCGTGCTTTGGCCTTACAAGACCAAATTATCGAAAAACTAGAGAAGGTTTTTGATACAGATGTGGAATTGGATGTTTACAATCTAGGACTGATTTATGAAATCAATCTGGATGAAACGGGTCTCTGCAAGATTGTCATGACCTTCACCGATACTGCCTGCGATTGTGCCGAAAGCCTGCCTATCGAAATCGTGGCAGGTCTCAAACAAATCGAGGGTATCGAAGATGTCAAGGTTGAAGTTACCTGGTCGCCTGCTTGGAAAATCACACGAATCAGTCGCTACGGCCGTATTGCCCTTGGACTGCCACCTCGTTAAGCAGGCAAATCACTTTTGGAGATGAAAAAAAGCAAGCCGAAGTTGGCTTGCTTTTTGAGTTTATTTTTTACCTGACTTGTCCATATTCCAGAAGTCTGTCACGGCTCCGCGTGAAGCAGATGATACGATGTGGGCATATTTACCAAGAACACCACGGCTATAAAGTGGTGGCAAGGTTGTTTCTGCCTTACGTTTTTCAAGTTCTTCTTCAGATACGGCCATGGAAATTTCTTTGGTATCTTGGTCAACCGTAACGATATCGCCTGTACGAAGGTAAGCGATTGGTCCACCATCCTGAGCTTCAGGAGCAATATGTCCAACAACCAGACCATAAGTACCACCAGAGAAACGTCCGTCTGTCAAGAGGGCAACCTTGTCTCCCTGACCTTTACCAACAATCATTGATGAAAGTGACAGCATCTCAGGCATACCAGGACCACCCTTAGGCCCCACGAAACGAACAACGACAACATCGCCATCAACGATTTCATCTGTCAGAACGGCCTGAATCGCATCTTCTTCTGAGTCAAAGACCTTAGCTGGACCAACGTGACGACGCACTTTCACACCTGATACCTTGGCAACCGCACCGTCAGGAGCAAGGTTCCCGTTCAAGATGATAAGCGGACCGTCCGCACGTTTTGGATTTTCAAGTGGCATGATGACTTTTTGACCTGGTGTGAGGTCTGCAAAGTCAGCCAAGTTCTCAGCAACTGTCTTACCAGTACATGTAATGCGGTCTCCGTGAAGGAAACCATTTGCCAACAAGTACTTCATAACCGCAGGGACACCACCAACTTCGTAGAGGTCTTGGAAGACATACTGACCAGAAGGTTTCAAGTCGGCCAAGTGAGGCACACGCTCTTGGATCATATTGAAGTCCTCAAGTGTCAAGTCAACATTGGCAGCATGGGCAATGGCAAGCAAGTGAAGAGTGGCGTTTGTAGAACCACCAAGAGCCATGGTTACAGTGATGGCATCTTCAAAGGCTTCACGAGTCAAGATATCAGATGGTTTGAGACCAAGCTCCAGCATCTTAACAACAGCACGTCCTGCTGCTTCGATATCTTCTTTCTTATCAGCTGATTCAGCTGGGTGAGATGAAGATCCTGGCAAACTCATCCCTAGAACTTCGATTGCAGTCGCCATGGTATTAGCTGTATACATACCACCACAGCCACCAGGGCCAGGGCAGGCATTACATTCAAGACGTTTCACGTCCTCAGCTGTCATGTCACCGTGGTTCCATTTTCCGATACCCTCAAAAACAGAAACCAAGTCAATGTCTTTGCCATCAAGATTTCCCGGTGCAATAGTTCCACCATAGGCGAAAATGGCTGGAATATCCATATTGGCAATAGCAATCATAGAACCAGGCATGTTCTTGTCACAGCCACCGATAGCGACGAAGGCATCAACGTTGTGACCACCCATAGCCGCCTCGATAGAGTCCGCAATGATATCACGAGATGTCAAAGAGAAACGCATACCAGGCGTCCCCATGGCAATCCCGTCCGCTACAGTGATAGTCCCAAACTGCACAGGCCAAGCACCTGCTGATTTGACACCCTCTTTAGCCAATTTCCCGAAATCATGCAAGTGAATGTTACATGGTGTATTTTCCGCCCAGGTCGAAATAACCCCTACAATCGGTGTTTCAAAGTCCTTATCTGTCATACCAGTCGCACGAAGCATGGCACGGTTTGGTGATTTTACCATGCTGTCATAAATGCTACTGCGGTGACGTTTATCTAATTCAGTCATCTTATCCCTCCCATTTCAGTTTTTACTATTATAGCACATTTTAAAGGCAATGAACAGAAGAAAATTCTTGAATTTTCAGAAAATTCTATACACATATAAACATTTTAAATTAAAAACAACAAAGCGGATCAGGGCACTTTCTGATTACCAGAATATGCTTTTAATCCGCTTGCTTTAAATAACGTAATGTAATTTTTACAGAAGTTCTTTCAGATAAGTGTATTTAACATCTATCTTGCATTATAAAACTCTAGAACTTTCTCTTTTATATTCGATTCACTCAAACCATATTCATTAAGAAGATAATCCATTTTCCCTACTTGACCGAATCTTTCTTGAACACCCATCCGATGAATTTTTGTTATTCCATCATCAGAGAATAATTCACATAAAGCACTGCCAATTCCACCTATCTGATTGTGGTTTTCTACAGTAAATATAGTTTTTCCACTTAACATTGTTTTTATCTGTTCTGGTATCGGTTTGATTCTAAATAAATCTATCACACCTACTGAATAACCTAATTTAAACAGTTCATCCGCAACTCGAATACTTGGAGCAACCATTATGCCAGAAGCAACTATTACAACATCTTCACCGTGTCTTAACTCAATGTAGCCTTTAGAAAAATCTTCTCCACCTTGATATACAGCCTCTGGAGCTTTTCTAATTGTTCGAATATATTTTAGTCCTTTTAAGTCTAATGTCTGGTTCAAGATTTCACGAAATTGGATATCATCAGTTGCTTCGAAAATGATTGATTTAGGAATTAAACGTAACAATCCAATTTCTTCAAATGGCATATGTGTCCCACCATTCATTTCTGCAGTTACTCCTGCATCTGATCCAATCACAGTGGCATCCAATTGTGCGTATCCAAGAGAAATAAATAATTGATCAAATACTCTTCGTGAAGCAAAAGGGCCAAATGTATGAAGATAAGGTCTAAACCCCTGAATAGATAAACCTGCTGCAAGCCCGACCATTTCTGCTTCCATGATTCCAACATTCACATAACGGTCTCTAAAGTCCTTTTCAAGATTATTAGTAGCCATAGAACTTGACAAATCTGCTTCTAAAACTACTATATCAGAATAACTTTGGTTAGCCTCTAGAAGGAAATCTCTATACACATGTCGTAATTCTTTCGTACTTCTCATCATTCTGTTTCCTCCAATTCCTGACTTAATCTTTCTACAACTGAAGTTAACATTTGTCTCTCCTCTACAGTAGGGCGAAGATGATGATTGGATTTCATTTCTTCCAGCTCTCGAACTCCTTGACCTTTAATAGTATCTAATACAATACACTTAGGGGATGAATTATTTGACTGTTTTAATTGGATAATCCCTTCATAAATTTCTCTAATATCTGAACCATTGACCCTAATGGATTCAAACCCAAATGCTGAGAATTTTTCTACAAAATCACCTGGATTACAAATATCCTTTGTAAAACCATCTAATTGTTTTTTGTTATCGTCTACAAATACAATTAAATTAGATAACTGTTGATGAGAAGCAAACTGTATAGCCTCCCAACATTGTCCCTCATTTAACTCACCATCTCCAACAATAGCATAGGTATAAAAGGGACTTTTTCTTATTCTCTGACCATATGCAAGTCCGGTTGCAACACTAATTCCCTGTCCTAAAGAGCCAGTTGTCATATCTATGCCCGGCGTTAGATTTCTATCAGGATGAGACGGTAATTTGGTTCCATTTGTATTTAAAGAATATAAGAATTCTTTGTCAAAGAAACCATTCAAATAGAGTGTGCTGTACAAAGCTGGTCCAGCATGTCCCTTGGATAAAACAAAATAATCTCTATCTCGTGACGCAAATATTTCTGGAGTCATCGGCATTATTTCACCATAAAGCACTGCTAAAACTTCTACTATAGACAGACTCCCTCCATAATGGCCGAATCCAAGATGATTCAATGTTCTAAGAGTATTTAATCGGATTTTTGTTGCAAATTTTCTTAACTCATCTTCTCTATTTTCACTTAAAATCATCCCTTATTCCTCCTTTGCAGATGGCTTTTTAATAAAGGATACTCCAAACATAACTGCTAGAATAAGAACAAGACCAATAACAATGCCTGCTTGCGAGCCAAATTGATTCAACATTCCTAAAATAATTCCTGATAGACCAAAATCTGCATCTGAGAAAGTTGACCCTTGGAAACCAAGTCCTCCCAAAACTGGCATTAAAAAGACTGGAAGAAAACTAATTAAAATACCTTGTAAAAATGCTCCAATAGTGGCTCCACGAACACCACCAGATGCATTCCCAATGACACCTGCAGTCGCTCCACAGAAGAAATGAGGCACAACGCCTGGTAAGATGACAACCGTTCCTGAAGCAATCATAATTGCCATACTTACTAAACCACCAACAAAACTAGAGATAAATCCAATTAGGACTGCATTAGGTGCATAAGTATAAACAATCGGACAATCCAAAGCAGGTTTTGAATTAGGTACAAGACGCTCTGAAATACCTTTAAAGGCTGGAACAATTTCACCCAAAATAAGGCGAACACCTGCTAAAATAACAAATACACCTGCTGCAAATTGACCTGCTAATTGTAAAGCATAAACTAGACCACTTGTACCATTACTGATTTCTTTTTCTATATATTCTGACCCTGCAAAGATAGCTACAATAATGTAAATAACTGCCATAGATAAAGTAATACTAACAGTACTATCACGTAAAAAAGCTAAACTCTTTGGAAATTTAATGTCCTCTGTTGATTTTGATTTGTCACCGATAAGGCTACCAGTGAAACCACTTAACCAATATCCCAAAGAACTGAAATGACCTAAAGCCACCTTGTCATTTCCAGTTAATTGAACCATATATTTTTGCACAAATGCCGGGGAAACACTCATAATAATACCGAGTGCTAATCCTCCTAGTAAGATAAGAGGCAAACTTGTAAAGCCAGCAACTGATAAAATGACCGCAATCATACACGCCATATATAGAGTGTGGTGCCCTGTTAAAAAGATATATTTGAATCGAGTAAAACGAGCAATTAAGATATTGAATACCATACCTGCAAACATAATCATTGCAGTAGCTGAGCCATATGTGGTTAAAGCTACTGCTACAATTGCTTCATTATTCGGTACAACTCCAGATAAATGAAAAGCATGTTCAAACATGGTACCAAATGGATTCAAAGAATTTTGTACAATTCCTGCACCACCAGATACAACTAAGAAACCAACAAAGGTCTTAATTCCACCTTTAATAATATCAGGTAATTTCTTCTTCTGAAGAACTAATCCTAAGATTGCAATTAAAGCTACTAAAATAGCTGGTGTACTAACAATATCCAATATGAACTTCATCATGACGCTAGCCTCCTAAATAAGTCCTTTTTCTTCACAAAGTTTAGTAATTAATTCTCGTAGTTCATCCATATCAATAATACTATTTAAGATACGAACATCTCCAAGATGACTAGCTGAATCAGCTAAATCACGACCAACAATCCAAATATCAGCTGCATTTGGATCTGCTCCACCTAAATCATAGTGTTCAACTTCTACATCTGAAACATTCAAATCACTCAATACAGATTCAATATTCATCTGTACCATAAAACTTGAACCTAATCCTGAACCACAAGCTGTACCAATTTTTAACATTATCTAATCCTCCTGTTTAATTATCATTTCAATGTCATCATAGTTTTTTGATGATATTAAAGTTTGAACATGATTTTTATCTCTTAAAATTGTTGTTAAATGTGACAAAGCCTTTAAATGACTCTCATTATCAATAGCTGCAATACAAATCAACAATCTTACCTCTTGTTCTGGATTATCCAATAAATAAATCGGTTCTTCCAAAACTAACATTGACATTCCTATTTCATTCACACCTTCATCTGGCCGAGCGTGAGGAATTGCTACTCCCTTCCCTAAATTAATAAAAGGCCCAAACTCTTCTACTTTTTGAATCATTGCCTCAGGGTAGTTCTCAGTTATCTTATGTTGATCCAAAAGCGGTTTAGCTGCTAAACGAATTGCCTCCTTCCATCCTAATTTTTCCGAACTAACCTGATAAGTTTCTTTTGTAATTAATTCTTCTAACAATGGTAACACTTCCTTTCTGTTCATTTCTTGATAGAGATACCTCTTTAATGCTAATTTTAACTCTAATTCTTGTGTGATTACACTATATCGTCTTACTATGCTAATTATCTGATTAAGCTCAATATCTCGATAACCTGTATCTGGGAAATCTTTTGATACCAATTCAACTAACTGTGTTGTTTGTTCTTCCGTCATCATAACAGAAACTAGATAATTTGGCTTCTCTGTATCCACCTTTATAGTAGAAAAAACCATATCATAGTCACTACTAGTTTTCGCATATAAATCATCAATCTTTGAGGTTCCTATAAACTCAATTTGAGGGAATAATGCTAATAGATTCTCTTTTATCATCAATGAAGAACTAATTCCATTAGGACAGATAATTGCTGCTTTATAACATTTTTGAGGCAAATTGTCTGCTTTCTTTAAATATCCTCCAAAATGGATAACAAAATATGCTGTTTCACTATCAGGTATGGGCTTGTCAATAGCGTCCATCAAGGGAGTCAAAGAATCTTTTACTAGTTCAAATAAATCAGGATAATGTTCTTTAACATGCAACACATATTCATTTGAGCTAGGTAAGCCGAACTTTAATCTATAGTAAGCCGGTATAAGGTGGCGGCGAAGATTTTCTCTCAATACTTCTCTTTGTTTAAAATGTAACAAAGAAATATCTTCCATTCTACTTACAATAGCCTCTGTTAATTGATTAAAGTAAACCGGAGCAACATCTACTTCACCTTCAAAGCAACTTGATAATAAAACTGTGACATAGCGATAATCATCCTCTGAAAATACCGTATCTATAATTCCCAAATCAACTACTGTATCTAATAAAATAGTCGTTATATCTTGAATAATAGGAGATACTAATGTCTCTGAAAGACATACTCTTTCAACATCCCTTTGATACCTACATATAATGAATACTAAACCGAAAAGGCAAACTTTTAATTGATTAACAATAGGTACTATCTGTAGCTTTTCATAATAATCTTTAACTACCTGATCAATCAAATCATAAGTTAATGAATACCCCCAACTGGATAAAACATAATCCAACCCCCAAATCCCTATGGAGGATTCCAGCAACTCACTAACCATTTGAAAAGCTAAACGGTGCTTATTCCACTCTGAACCGTGTAAAGTATAACCTTTTGCTCTACTGTACCCTAGCTCCAAATCATTATCTAACATAATCTTTCTTAATGATTGAATATCAGATAAGGTTGTATTCTTACTTACTTTCAAAAAGTCTTGGTAATGATTATTCGATATAAAATCTAATCGGCAAAAAGTGTAAAGATAGATTAAAGCTAAGCGAGTCGACTTTGGTAAAACCAATTCATCCGACTTAATAATATCTGTCAAAGACTGCTTCGTACGATTTGATAAACTATAGCGACCTTGTTTTTTATCCAGCACTATCCCTTTATTAGCTAGATAAGGCACTAAATAATCTATTCCTTCTTTGACTTCCTTTATAGGTAAGCTCACCTTAACAGATAATTCATATAATGATAGCTCACAATGATCCATCAAAGTCATCAAAATAACTAGTGCTCTATAATCAAACATTTCTCTTCCTTTCTAACTACAATTATAGTGTAAAAGTTATAAGAATAAAAGAGTATTTCAGCACAATATAATCTCACTTCCTATAAGTAATTATTGGGCTGAAACTTTTTAGTGATTATTTGTCAACTTTCTATTAATTTTTAAAAACAAAATGATATCATTTAGATATCAAATAACAGAGGTCATTCTTATGACTGAAAAACTAATCAATTCATAACCAAATGGTGTATTAGCATTGATTCTCATTGAGTTGACAATCGTACTTGGTATCTTTATATTTAAAATGGGTGTTGGTTCGGAAAACATTTTTGGAATTATTATCGGACCTTTACTAATCGTAATTGCAACGCTAACTCATGCTGGTTTAAAAGTTGTCAAACCTCAGGAGGCTATGGTTCTGACACTCTTTGGTAACTATACAGGTACCATCAAAGAACCTGGCTTTTACTTTGTCAATCCCTTCAGCGTAGCAGTCAACCCTGCAAACCACACTCGACTTGGACAAAGTGGTGATGTTAGCACAAAATCTCCTTTTTTAGGAGCTAAATCATCAAATGACAATGACTGCTTAGGAAATCCTTGAAGCACGTATCACTTACCTAGCTTATGCTACAGAAATTACTACCATTATTGATGCCCGTAAGATGATTGTAGATGGTGCTGTAGGAATGGTTGAAATGGCACTAGAACGGCTCAATGAAGGGGAATTGGTAGAGCTTGACGAAGAACGAAAAGCTGCTATGGTTTCAAATCTCCTAGTCGTCCTCTGTGGCAATCATGATGCACAACCAATTGTCAACACAGGAAGTCTTTACTAAAGATGGTTGAAGCTAAAAAAAACATATCCCCCTTCGACTCTCAACAAAGTTATACGCTGCACTCGCATCATGGGCAGAAGATGACTTTCGTTCAGTCAATGGGCAAATCGAATATCTCCTTACAGAATGTGTCAAACAACGGAAGAAAGACGGAAAATACGTATCAGAAACCATTGACGAACCATTTGAGATTGATATTTAACACCTTCTCCTGTCTGCTAGGTCTGACAGGAGAATTTTTTCATCTTTTTTTGTCAAGTAACTTTACTTTACAAAAAAAATGTGTTATCCTAGTATGGTTGATGAAAATCAGTAGATTGAATCGAATATAAATACCTAAAGGAGAAATCAAAATGGCAGTACCTGCACGTCGCACTTCAAAAGCGAAGAAAAACAAACGTCGTACACACTACAAAGTAACAGCTCCATCTGTAAACTTTGACGAAACTACTGGAGATTACTCACGTTCTCACCGTGTATCACTTAAAGGATACTACAAAGGACGTAAGATCGCTAAAGCTGCATCAGCTGAATAATAGAAGGGAGATACCATGCGCGTAAATATTACACTTGAACACAAAGAATCTGGTGAACGCTTGTACCTTACTTCTAAAAACAAACGTAACACTCCAGACCGTCTTCAATTGAAGAAATACTCACCAAAACTTCGCAAACACGTTGTGTTTACAGAAGTTAAGTAAGCATTCAATACGAATCAATACGAATCAATACAGAAGAAAAACGCTGATTCAAGCGTTTTTTCTTTTTGTTAATTTCAGTACATTGCAATAAAAATCAATCTAATGACTACATTTTTGACTACATTTTTTATGAAATAAATTAGAGGCTCTAATATATAGGAAGAATCCAAAATCCCCTGCAAATCTATATTACAGGGGACTTGTGTGTTATTCTTGTACTTCTTTCTGAGCAGCCTTGCCTTGGTCTAGAAGGGCTTGGACAATTTTCTCATCGCGTAGTTTGACAGAATCGTTGATCATTTCTGCGGACTTGACGATGGTTGTTTCTAGTTGGGCACGTTTCTGGCGTCCCAATTCAATGGCAGCAACGATACCTTGGTTTTGTGCAACCAGACTTTCAGCCAGTTTGGTAACAGATTCGACAGCGACTGTCGGGCTTTGGGCAATTCTTTCCATCTGCGGAATCACTTCCTTACTGGTTTCAGCTAACATCTGAAGGGCAGCATTATTGGCATTGACAATGGCATCTGCCACGACACCTGATTTCATGGATTGTTGCAAAATACCAAGTTGGGCAATGGAAAGCTTCATTGTGGGAATCGTATTGCGACGAAGCATGCCCAATTTTTGGCGCATATCAGATGACACCTTCACAAGATTACGCATCTGAGGTGTTGTTGCCCAGGCAACATAGAGACGGCTGACATACTCAGTGTGTTGTTGTTCAAGGGTATTAACCACTTCAGCCATGCGAGCCAATTCTTGTGACTTGGTTTGGTATTCTACCGTACTTGTATCGAGTTGGTCAACTTGGGCCTTTAGTTCGGCAGCGCGCTTGCCAGCTTCTGTCTGGCTGGCTTCGATAAAGGAAATCACTCCCACTAGATTTTCAATGGATTTGGTATTGTCCTCAATCAACATCTCAGCAGAGACGATATTTCGAGCTAGCACATCTTCTTGCTTGACCACTGCAGCTGCCATACCATCAAGCTTTTGCTCTACTGTTTTTGAGTCAAAGTAAAATTCTTGTAGCGTATTTTTACTCTTGTTAAACAATCGTTGCAAAAAGTTTGGCTTCTCTTCTAACTCAGCAATTTCAGCGTTCTTGTATTTGACTACAAAGCCTTGCAACTCACGGTTGGTATTCTTGAGAAGATCATCTACTTGGGGAATTTGTAGTTTCTTTTGTTCTGACAAGATACGATTGACCGTATTGTTCACACCTTCGACAGCAGATTGTCCAAAATCTAAGAGAGCATTTTGATTGTTGACAAACTGGTCTACTAACTGGGGCACGTGCGCCTTGATTCCTTCTTGCTGCTCAGGGCTCAACTTTTCAAGGAAGGTCAAGGTCTTGTCCGAGCCAGTATTGGTCTCGATGATTTGGGTTGTTTTATCCACCTTAGCTACCGTATTATTGGCAATCTGGTCAATATCAAAATTAAATTCTGTCATGGTTACTCCTTTGTTTCTAACCTATTCTTTACGATCTTTTTCTAGGATACGCAAACTGATATCAAAATCACGCATATCTGTTTCATTGAGTTCTCTCAAGACTTGGTCCAGTTCAAGGTCAAATTGTTCGATGGCTGCTTTAGCTTGTTGCAAACGTTCTTCTGCCCGATTATAGTTCTTCGGATTAGCCTTAATCTTTAAATAGCCTTCTAAAATCGTTTGGAATTTCTCCATCTTCAAACTATGAATGGCCGTCAATTCTTCCTTATCCCCCTCAGCGGAGGTGGCAATCTTGTCTAAAATAGCCTGATGGTCAATGGCAATATTGGCCAAGGTCTGGGACAATTCTGGAGCTAATTCCTCTGGCTTCGCATTTTCAAGATCTACCTGACTTTCTCTATCCAAACGTTCTAGCTGAACATCGATGTTTGCCCTTACTGTACGAACCTTTTTGTCAATACGGTTGTAGACATCAGCATCGATATAGGATTTGAGACGATCCGCCTCCTGATGGATTTCCCTCAGTTCGATTAATACTTGATTGGCCAGACTCTTATAGGGCTCTGAACCGTTTTCTACTAAAGTTTCCTCTAGTTGCTGAATATCTTTGTCCGCCTGACGAATCCTAGCTTTTAAAAGCTCAATCCGGTCGTCTAGAGAACGATCCTGCAAAAGAGGATAGCGCCAACGTTTATAGAGACGATAACCACCGTATCCTAGCAGGACACAAGCCGCAAGTGGAAGAGCGTATTGAACCAAAAGGCCCAGTAAGAACAAGAAGCCCCAAAAATAGAGACAGCCTTTCCAAAAACCATTACCCGATTTCATAAACATTCCTTATTTTCAATTTATAAGTCTATTTTAGCACAAAAGAGCAAAATGATGGCGGAAATCCCCTAGAAAAGAGTTGATTTCTTTGCTGTAGAATGGAACTTGGTAGCGCGTGGGCTAATTTCAGTAAAGTGGACTCAAACCACAAACACACTCTGAGTAATATCAAAACAAAAGCTTGAAATATCGGAGGGGTTGTGTTAGAATGAAAGCATAAAGGGAAAATAATGCTTCTAGCATATATAACTAAAAAGCCCCACCGTGCTACCGATGGGGTTTTTTGCTACCCTCTAAAAGGGTTAAATGCTACTTGCTACGTCTCTTTATCCATAGCTTGAAAAGCTCAGATAGTACGTTAACAAGTAACGGAGCTAGAAAAAGGGAAAGTAACTCTAGCATACATAACACCTCCCTTCATTAAATTGAGGGGGACAAAATATTATATCATACCAGATTTATATCATCAATATCGCGTCATTCTTGGAATAGATAGACTTAGATACAAAAATAACCTTACTAACAAATCTCTAAGCAAACCCAGAAATCAACGTTTTAAGACAAAGCAAAAAGCCCACTGTTGTAGGCTTTCTGTAAGATATTTCTTAAAATTAAAGCATTTTGTTGTAGAATTCAACGACAAGTGCTTCGTTGATTTCTGGGTTGATTTCGTCGCGTTCTGGCAAGCGAGTCAATGAACCTTCCAATTTTTCAGCGTCGAATGATACGAATGCTGGACGTCCAAGAGTAGCTTCTACTGCTTCAAGGATAGCTGGAACTTTCAATGATTTTTCACGAACTGAGATCACTTGACCTGGAGTTACGCGGTATGATGGGATATCAACGCGTTTTCCGTCAACAAGGATGTGACCGTGGTTTACGAATTGACGAGCTTGACGACGAGTAGTCGCAAGACCAAGACGGTAAACAACGTTATCCAAACGACGTTCCAAAAGAAGCATGAAGTTGAAACCTAGGATTCCGCCTTTGATTTTTGTAGCTTGTACGAACAAGTTACGGAATTGTTTTTCACCTACACCGTAAGTGAAACGAAGTTTTTGTTTTTCAGCCAATTGCAAACCGTATTCTGACAATTTAGAACGGTTGTTTGGTCCGTGTTGTCCTGGTACGTAGTTACGACGTGCCAATTCTTTACCTGTACCTGTAAGTGAAAGGCCAAGGCGACGAGCTTGTTTCCAAGATGGTCCTGTATAACGTGACATGTAAATGTCCTCCTGATATAAATAATATTTCGGTGGAAATAGTCACTTAGAAAGCCCTGATTCGTGCAGATGCCCTTCGCCTAAACAGCCAAGGTTACTTATCATAAGACACCTGTTGACGAGCTTCATGCTTTCCTGCTGATATTTCACACAAAATCCATTTTACCATGAATAGCTGGATTTGTAAAGGGGGTTTAAGCTTTATTTTCATTGCCAGAGAGGTTAAGAAGGAGGGTAAAGGTACTTCCGAGGCCGTACTGGCTGGTAACTGTGATTTCTCCACCCAATTGATGGGCCAATTCACGCGCAATTGCAAGGCCTAAGCCATGACCACCTGTTTTCATATTGCGCGAAGTTTCGACACGATAAAGGCGTTTGAAAATATTCTCCAAGTCCTCTGGGGCAATCCCCTGCCCCTCATCGCTCACACTGATTGAAAGCTGGTTCTTCTCCAGCTTAGCTACCACCTCCAGCTTGGTTCCTGGAGCCGAGTATTTAAATGCATTATTGACCAGATTCACCAAGATACGAGAAAGTTTGGCATAATCTCCTTCAATCCGGGCAGACTCTGGGATTACCTGCAAGTGGACATCTCGCTCCTCCTGCTCAATCAAGAACTGAAATTCACTCATGCACTCAATCAAGAGCTGGTCCAGAAAAATGCTGTCCTTGCTAGTCGTTTCGACCTGATTTCTAGCTGTGTTTAGGGTCAAAAAATTCAACTCCTCAACCAGTTTATTGAGTCTTTCCGTCTGGCGCCCAATGGTTGCTAGATAATGGTCCTGTTCTCCTTCCTTGATAACCCCATCCAAAATCCCTTCTACCGTCGCTTGGATTGAAGTGATGGGGGTCTTGATATCATGCGATAGCTGGGCAATCATCAAGCCCTTTTCTCGTTCGCTTTCTTCCAAAGAATCAAAGGTGGCCTGCAAATCATGGGACATTTCATTGAAAGCTTGGCCTAATTGCTGAAATTCTACAGGGCCTTGAACCTCCAGATTTGAAGGAAAGTCCTTGTCTGCTACCCGCTTAGCATGTTCCTTAAGTTTGCTCAACGAAGTAAAGACCGGCGATAGGAGAAAGAGACTAATCCCAGCACCGACAAAACTAGCCATGAGAGTCATTCCCACTAGGAAATAAATTTCTCTTTCTTCAATTAACATTCGCTGGATGGCCCAAAAAACCACGATAATCGTTAGGAGTGTTGAAATGACATACCCCACTAAAATATAACTTTTTAATTTCATTGACTACCTCGTGCTTTCTCAATTTTGTAGCCCAAGCCCCAGACGGTTTTGATGGTCGGTGTTTCTGCACTAGCATGTTTAGCCAACTCCTGTCGCAGAGCATGAATATGAACATTCAAGGTATTAGTGTCATCCACATAGTCTTCTTGCCAGACCTTTTCATAGAGGTCTGTCTTAGAAAAAACTCGCTCTGGATTACTGGCTAAAAGCCATAGAAGTTCGAAGGATTTGACGGTCAAATCAAGCGCCACATCTCCGACTTGGACCTCATGACTACCGTGATTCATCCGTAAATCCCCGAGACTGACGACCTCTGTCTCACCTCCACGATGAAGGCGCCGTAAGATATTGTGGACACGCAAAACCAGCTCACGTGGACTAAAGGGCTTGGCAATAAAGTCATCTGCCCCTAAGCTTAGGCCGTAAATTTTATCCTGCTCACTGGTTTTAGCCGTGATAAAGAGAAAAGGCTGATCCGGAGATTGATACTGAACCTCGCTGATTAAATCATAACCATCCATGCGAGGCATCATGATATCTGTAATAATCAAATCAATCGGTTTTCGCTTGAAGATTTCCAAGGCATCTACTCCATCATGGGCCACCAAAACCTGATATCCTGCCTGAACCAGATAACGTTGATGAATATCTGTGATTTCTACCTCATCGTCAACGAGTAAAATTGTCTTTCCCATCTGTCTCTCCTTTGAAAAAAACAGTGCTATACCACAATAGTATAACACTATTTTAATCTCTTTACGAACATTCTAAACGATATCTAGATTTTTCATATCCTAGATAGAAAGTCTGTAGCTAGACTAGTCATTTTCTTCTTTTTTAGCTTTCAAACCGAGTCCACCTAGCAGGCCAGCCAATGCTAATCCAAAGAATCCAATAGTAGCCATTGATGTTTGGGCTTCACCAGTATATGGAAGCATGTCTTTTTGGTCTTTCATTTGATCAGCCGTCATTGGAGTTGACACCTTGTTATTAGATGCCATCTTGCCTTCATCAGGCATTTTACTTGAAGTTACCATAGGCTGACTAGCATTCATGGTTTTGTCCTGCTCTTTGTTAGGCATCATCTTATCCTGACTAGCAGCTGGCATTTTAGATTTCATATCATTGAGGGACTTATACCCATTCAAGTTCACTGTCAATTCTTTAGTCGCTACAAGGTTGCTCAAGTCTGCTTTGCCATCTTTAGCACCGTACACCTTGATAGTAGCTTTATAACTTTGAGTGCCGTTTTGTTTCAAGAGATCTAGAAGCTCTTTATCAGATTTTCCTTGAGTGCCGGCCAAGTCTACTTCATAGAAGTAAAGACCTTTGCCCAATTTCTCTACTGGTGGAAGGGCGGGGTTTTTAGCTGAGCTGTTGTCTGACCATGGGGCTTTGTCTGAGGCTTTCAAGATAAGGCGAGTCAACATACCGTCACCGGCGAAGAATTCGTACGGAATAACTTGGTTGACACCAGCTGTGAATGGACCAGGGAAGTTGGCCTTGTCCAAGTAAGTAGCTGGGACATCTACTGTGTCTTTAGTGTTGTCAGCCACACCTTTTTGCACTTCAGCTGGGGTGGTTAAGCCATTCAAATTGACATCCAAATTTTTTGTCGCTACGAGGTTGCTCAAGTCTGCCTTGCCGTCTTTAGCACCGTACACTTTGATGGTAGCTTTATAGCTTTGAGTGCCGTTTTGTTTCAAGAGGTCAAGCAAATCTTTATCAGATTTTCCTTGAGTGCCGGCCAAGTCTACTTCATAGAAGTAAAGGCCTTTGCCCAATTTCTCTACTGGTGGAAGGGCGGGGTTTTTAGCTGAGCCGTTGTCTGACCATGGGGCTTTGTCAGAGGCTTTCAAGATCAGACGAGTCAACATACCGTCACCAGCGAAGAATTCGTAAGGAATGACTTGGTTGACACCAGCTGTGAACAGACCTGGGAAGTTCGCTTTATCCAAGTAAGTAGCTGGGACATCTACTGTGTCTTTGGTATTGTCAGCTACGCCCTTTTGCACTTCAACTGGAGTAGTTAAGCCATTCAAATTGACATCCAAATCCTTAGTCGCTACGAGGTTGCTTAAATCGACCTTACCATCTTTAGCACCGTATACCTTGATAGTGGCTTTATAACTTTGTGTACCATTTTGTTTCAAGAGGTCAAGAAGATCTTTATCTGATTTGCCTTGAGTTCCTGCCAAGTCTACTTCATAGAAGTAGAGGCCTTTGCCCAAGTTTTCTACTGGTGGGAGAGCGGGGTTTTTAGCTGAACCGTTGTCTGACCATGGAGCCTTGTCTGATGCTTTCAAGATAAGGCGAGTCAACATACCGTCACCAGCGAAGAATTCGTATGGAATGACTTGGTTGACACCAGCTGTGAATGGACCAGGAAAATTGGCTTTGTCCAAGTAAGTAGCTGGGACATCCACTGTGTCTTTGGTGTTGTCAGCCACCCCTTTTTGAACTTCGGCTGGGGTTGTTGCTGGCTGAGCTTCACTTGATTCACGGTCTTGTCCAGCAACTGTAGCTGCAGGATTTGTCACAGGTTTAAGCGCATCTTCTGTTTCTTTCTTAGATTCTGGTTTTGCTTGCACTTCTTCTTTTGGCGCTACCACTTGGTCTTTATCAGCAACATTCACTTTTTCTGGAGAGCTTGTAGTATCCAAGCTTGCTTTAGGTGCTGAGTCTGCCTGTTCTGAAGGAAGAGCTGTATCGACTGCTTCTTTGAGAAGTTCTGCTGGTAAGTCGCTCTTTTCACTCACCGAAGCAGCGTCTGGCACGACTTGAGCAGGGGTTGGATTGACTACATCGGCACGCACTGAACTTGGTTGCCCAACTAGAACAAAGAAGCCACTAGCCACAACAACTGAGGCAACACCGACACTAAGACGGCGAATAGACCAACGAGTATATCTTTGATTTGGATTGAATTTCATAGGATTCTCCTTAGAGTTTTTCTTTATTTGATGACTCTAGTATAATCTCCTAAAATTAAAAAGGATTAAGAAAAAGTTAAAATTTTTCTTAAATCCCTCTTATAAAATACTTATATTAATTAAATCCATAAACAGATTTGGTGATTTGATAGACGACATTGGAAAGTTTGCGAGCTGGCAAGACGGAGTGTTTGGTCAAACGACTCAACATGGTCTTGCGAATAGTCTGAAAGACCTCTGGATTTTCCTGCTGAATATAGGTCCACAGCTCCCGTTTTTTGGCCAGATGCTCTGCTGTTCCAGCTCGGTTAAGCAAAGCACTGGAAATAACCGTCGTAATCTCAATGTGATTCAGCAGATACTCTCGCATTTTGGGGTGGCTTACTTTAGATAAATCAAGCTGGTCTACCAAGAGTCGATTGACCTTGAGTTGCTGGTCAATGCGCTTAATCATCACTTGCTCATTGACTGACTGGTCCTCACGCCCAATCAAATAACGATAGAAATCGACAGGCAGATAGTACATGGTCTTGACCTGCTGAAGGGGGGTAAAGACAAAGAGATTATCGACATAAAAGGTATGCTCAGGCAATTGGAACTGGCTCGTTCGCAACAAATCTGTCCGGTAAATCAGCGAGTGCATCATGATATACTGGCCTTTTGAGAAATTTCCAATCTGATCCCAGCCAAAAATCTTCTGGACAGGCAAGACTGACTCGTAACTCATACTCTTCTTACGAGACTGACCTTCCTTTTCATATACAAAATTAGTCACAAAGGCATCAACTTCCTGCCCCTCACTCTCTAGTTCCTGCAAGGTTTCGAGAATTTTCAGGTAAGCACGGGGATCCACCCAGTCATCACTGTCAACTACTTTAAAATAACGCCCAGAAGCCTCCGCCAAGCCACGATTGACCGCACCGCCATGGCCCTTATTTTCCTGATAGATGGCTCTAACGATGTTAGGATACTTGCTGACTAAACGCTCAGCGATTTCCTGAGTCTGGTCCTGAGACCCATCATTGATAATCAAAATCTCAACTTGCTCACCACCAATCACTAGCGACTCCACACAGTAATGAAGATAGGCTGCGGCATTATAGCTAGGAATGGCGATAGACAATAACTTCATAATCTACTCCTTTAGGGGACTGATTTTTTCTTATACTCTTCGAAAATCTCTTCAAACCACGTCAGCCCTATCTGCAACCCCAAAACAGTGTTTTGAGCAGCTTGCGGCTAGTTTCCTAGTTTGCTCTTTGATTTTCATTGAGTATTACTCTCTCTTGTCACTTCTTTTTATTTTACCATAAAGTCCAGCTTCTGAAGGACTTTTACTAGAATACAAGGGTTTCTGACTCTATTTGCTATCTTGGACATCAAAAAAGAAGGGATTCCCCTCCTTAGGAATTTAACTCTGCCAAGTCATCTAGATACTGGTTGTTAATCACCGCCAAGATATAGGCATCTGCTTTCAAGAGATCATTAGGCCCAAACTGGACGTCCAGTGGTGAATTTTCTTGCTCACGAAATCCTAGGACATTGAGGTTGTATTTGCCACGTAGATCCAGCTGGCTCAGGCTTTGACCTGCCCAAACACTAGGAATTTTCATCTCCACGATAGACACATTTTTGTCCAGCTGAAAGACATCAACATTGTTATGAAAGAGAATGGTCTGCGCTAGGGATTGCCCCATTTCATACTCAGGCGAGATCACCGAGTCGGCACCGATTTTTTCCAGTACCTTCTTGGCTGTCTGACTTTTGACCTTGGCAATAACCCTCGGCACACCCAAACTCTTACAGTGCATTACTGCAAGCACACTCGACTCCAGATTTTCCCCTGTTGCGACCACAACCGTATCACAGGTATCAATACCTGCAGTTCTGAGGAGTTCCTCATCTGTAATATCGCCCACAACTCCACGCGCCAAAACAGGTTCAAATTGATTGATGCGCTCGGCGTGGTCGTCAATGGCAATAATATTCATATCTTGCTTGGCGAGGGCCGTCAGGACACTACTCCCAAAAATCCCCAAGCCTAAAATTCCAATCGTACGATCTGACATCGTTCTTCCTTTCTTATCCAATGCTAATATCTGCTTTCATATACTGAATCAAATCTTTCTTATCAGGCTGGTAGTCAGCTAGACTAACCAGCAAGGTCAAGGGACCGATACGGCCAATAAACATGAGCACCATGACAATGCTAAGAGCTAGCTTGCCCAATTCTGGTGTCAGATTTGCCGTCACCCCAACTGTCGCAAGGGCTGAAATGGTCTCAAACATGAGGTAGATAAATCGCGGTGTTCCTTCTGCCGTAATTCCCAACAACATCAAGCCCAACAAGAAGGTCATCAAAAAGATAATGAAGACACTAAAGGATTTTTGGACTGTTCGAGCCTCAATGGTTCTCTGCGCAACATTGGCATGAGGCAAGCCCAGCAATTCACTACGCGCAAAGACCAACAAGACAAAGAAAGTCGTAATCTTGAGCCCCCCAGCCGTCCCTCCAGGCGCTCCACCCAGAAACATCTGTAGGATATAGATAAACAAGGTCACAGGTCGAGCTTGAGTATAGTCAATAGAAGCAAAACCGGCCGTTCTCATGCTGACGGTTTGGAAAAAGCTGACCAGCACTTTCTCTGGCACACTGAGATTGCCAATGGTTCCTGGATTGTGCCACTCCGTAAAGAGTGTGGATACTGTCCCAAACAGCAAAATCCCTGCAGTCAAGAAGAGGACTAGTTTGGTGTGGAAACGCAGACGGCGTTTTTTCTTCTTGTCAAACTGGGTTGCCAAGTCAAACCAGACCATAAAGCCAAGACCACCTGTGATAATCAAGCCAGCAATAACCAGATTGATTAAGGGATCCGTCTGAAAAGCCACTAAACTGCTACTGCCGAAATTATCAAAACCAGCATTACAAAAGGCTGAAATGGCTAAAAAGATAGAGGTGAAAATGCCTCGTCCCCAGCCGAACTCAGGAATAAAACGGAAACTTAGTAGAAAGGCACCCAAACCCTCCACTAGAAAAGTCGTCAAAAAGATGGAGCGCATAAAGGCCTTCAGCGACCGAGCCTCCCCGTAACTGAAGCTCTCCTGAATGGTTTCACGACTGCGAAGACTGAGCTTTTGCTTCCCCTGAATATAAAAGACCCCGATAAAAGTCATGAGTCCCAGACCACCGATCTGTATCAAGAGCATACAGATCAACTGCCCCCAGACATTATAGGTAGTAGCCACTGGTTGCGTAAAAAGGCCAGTCACACAGACCATGGACACCGTCGTAAAAAGATGGTCAAAATAAGTGGCCTGAGAACCATTTGCCTGAACAAAAGGCAAACTCAAAAGAAGAGAGCCTATAAAAATAACTCCAGCAAAACTTAAAAAGATCCGACGAGCTGGCGAAAGTCCACCCAAGGCCCTTTCAATTTTTTTAAGAAATAATTTGAATAACATACATCCATTGTACCATAAAAAGAGGGAGAGTAGCTATATCTGAGAAGTTATCTCAAGGCAGAGTTCCAAGGCCTTCTCAAAAGCTTCTGAACCCCAGTCACGACTATCGTACTGGTCCAAGTCTGCTAAGGAATCAGCTGTGAACAACAATTCACCCCAGAGAACCCCTCGCAGTTGGGCTACTGCCGCAAGCGCAGAACACTCCATCTCCACAACAGCACAGCCTTCCTCCTTGCGATAAGCCACCTTTTCAGCTGTTTCTCGGTAAAAACCATCTGTGGTCCAGGTCATGACTTCTTCATAGGGAATCCCTCTGGCCTCCAAAACTTGCTCAATAGCAGCAATAGCCTCTGGCTGAATTTCCATATAACGAGAAGGGGCCACATAGTGATAACTAGCTCCTTCATCTCGCAGAGCGCGAACAGGGACTAGAAAGGCATTTTCTTCTATATCAGCCAGCACACCACAGGTTCCAGCGGAAATAATCTGCTCCACACCATAGCCAATCAACCAATCCATAAGCTGGGCTGCTGGAGCTGAACCAACAGGAGCCTGAGCCAGACAAAGTTCTTCGCCTTTGTAGTTCACGACATAAACTGGATAGGTCTTGGTGGCAGAAACAAATTCGCCGGCACAGTCCGCCCCTACTTCCCTCGCATAGCGGTCAATCTCCTCACCTAAAAAAGCATAGACACACTTCTTTGGTAAGTGCAAGTCCAGCCCCTCGTGATTGGGCATGATGACCGCTTGAGGATTGTCATCAAACTCTAAAATAGGAATCGCATGTTTCTGAATCATAATCCACCTCCTCTGATTTTGTACTATTGTATCAAAAGCTGACAGAGTGTCAAGGAATTCTCTTTAGCAAGCCAGAAATCTCCTCTTCCATACACTTGAGAAATCGTTGCACCGCTGGAGAAGTCGGTTTCTGTTTTGGCAAAGCGATTGAGGACTTATGAAGAATACAAAATCCAACAACAAAAAAGACATGAATCTGAAATAAGCAGAACATGTCTTTTTTAGCTTGTTTGAAAGTCAAGTAAATAAATCTTAGCTCTTCTAGAACTCCCTTATTTCCACAAACCACCTAAAATCTGTTTTTCTAATAAGTCTAGGTCCTCTTCCTTTATTTCTCCGTTGTCGCTAACGATATAAAGTTGAGCGAAGTAAGCCAACAATGGACCAACACAAATACGAACCATTTGAGGAATCGTTAACTCTGGATTTACACGTGGATCTGCTAGCAATTCTTTATGAAGCACTCGAAGTTTATCTTGAATAGCATTCCAGATAAAAATCTGTTCATTTTTTAGTTTCTTATTTGAAAAACTCTCCTGCAGAATGATTTTCATCAAAGCACGATTTTTTTTGAGATAGCTCATACGATCGTGGACGAGATAACGAACCCTCTCTTCTGTCGTTTCAAAAGCTAAGAGTTCCTCAACAAAACTACCGAAAATGCCTGGGACTACAGGATGTAAAATAGCCGTCAGTAGATCATCCTTCGTCTTAAAATACTTAAACAAAGTTGCCTGGCTTAGTCCAGCACGCTCAGCTATGTGAAGAGTTGAGGTCCCATGGTAACTCCTAGTTGATATGAGATCCACTGCTGCCTGCATGATTTTTTTCTTTCCTTGAGGGTAATTCGCTTCTTCTAAGTAATCTTCAAACGATTCAAAAACAGTCTTATCCATCTAATCTTCACACCTTTTTAGCATTATTTATGTTGATTTCTAAACTTTACGATAACGACGCAATCCAACAATATTGAGAATTGTTAAAATGATCAAGAAAATCATTAAAACACCAAGATTTGGCAAAATATCACCAAGATTGTGTCCGTAAAGAATAATCTGGCTTATTGCATCACCAGAATAGGTTAATGGCAAAAATTTCCCCACAGTTGGAGCCCATGCTCCCATGGATGACAATGGAATAATCCCTGAGAAAAAGAGTTGAGGCATAATCACGAGAGGAATAAATTGCATCATTTGGAATTCTGATTTTGCTAGAGTAGACAAGAGAATTCCAAAAGCTAGTGCTACAAGAGCCAGTACCACATTAACTATTATAACATTTAAAATATTTCCTACAACTTCTACATCTAGTAGCCAAATTGCTGCTAAGACGACAACTGCCGTTTGAAAAATCGCAATAATACCGTAAGACAACATATAGCCATAGACAATTTCAGAACGTTTCACTGGGGTTGCTAACAAGCGATCCAAGGTTCCACTTGTGCGCTCTTTCAAAAGTGCCATACCAGAAATCAAAAAGACAAAGAAGAAGACCACAAAGCTAATTAAAATTGGAATCATACGTGCAAAGAATCCAGTATTTTTATCTCCATATTGGTAAGATTCTTTGATTTCAGGCGCCTTTGCATCTAATTTCAATTGTGGAAGAGCTTGTTTGATACGAGATAGTAACTGATCGGTGCCTTCACTGGCGATACTTGTTCGTAACACTTGTCGTATCATAGATGTCTTGGAGGCATCTGTATTTGCGTAGTCGACCTGATACTCACCGTCTTTATAAGAAATCACAGCATCGACTTTTTCATTTGCTAGCGCTTCTTTGGCCTGATCTAAGTCTTGATAAGTCTCGATGTCCACATGATCAAGCTCATCCATTTTCGTTATCAAACCAGTTGGTAGATCTTGTGTCGCTAACTTGACATTCACGGTTGTACTAGCTGAAAACATGAGGTTCATCAGCCACATAATAAATACCGGCGCTACAAACATCATAGCCAAGGTTCGTTTGTCACGAAGCAATTCTTTGATAACTTTTTTAGCAATAGCAATGGTTCTCATCTTACTCTCCTTCTGCTTTCAAAAATACTTCTTCAATACTTGAAACTTGATAACTTTCTTTTAAGTGTTGCGGTGTATCAAAAGCAATGATTTTTCCACCTAATAATAAGCCGACCTTATCCGTTAACTCTGCTTCATCCATAACATGGGTAGTAACTAATATCCCAACCCCATTGTCTCTAAGCGCGAATAATTCTTTCCAGATTTTCTTCCGAAGAGAAGGGTCGATTCCAACTGTCGGTTCGTCCAAAATCAAGAGCTGAGGATTCCCCAGAAGCGCGATGGCTAAAGACAAGCGTCGCTTCATTCCTCCAGAATAACCGGATACCGTTTTATTCAAATGCTCTGCCAGATCCACAACTTGAGCCACATGGGCAATTTCAGCTGTCAGATCTCTTTTGGATAGCCCTTTTAGCTGACCAAAAAATTCCAGATTTTCTTGACCTGACAAAGCCTCATATAAGGCATCTGACTGGGCCATATAACCAATATCTCCTAAAATATGACGATTGGGCATAGTATGATCCAATACCAAAGCAACCCCTCCGTCAGCTTTTTCCATCCCTAACATAGTCTTAATCATAGTCGATTTACCAGCACCAGACGGACCTATTAAGCCTATAATTTCTCCCGGCTGCAATTCAAAGCTGACATGATTCAAAACCATTTGACGACAAAAAGACTTATCCAAATCTTGTAAATGTAGCAATTTTTTCATATGCTTCCTCCTAGGTGAGTGTTTACTCACTTACTGAATATAGACCTATTATAGTGAGTGTTTACTCACTTGTCAAGAAAAAAGTTGAAATTCTTTAAAAAATAAAGCACCAGATTCGTATCTGATGTTTATAATGCACATGTCTTATTTCTAAAAATGTTTTTGAACTTCCTCTCTATACTCCGAAATGGTCTTTTCTGTCCACTTTTTAAAGGCCTATTTTCCCTCTACTTTTCTCGGGCAATCCAACCATCGTCATTGCTATCGCAACTCTAATGACCTTGGTAATGGGAATTCATTTTACTCATTTTTATATGAAACAGACTAAGAAATTTTCAAGACCTAATTGAAACCAAATTAGCCCTTGGAAGTCAAAAAATCCTCGAACTCTACGCTGACCGTCTAGCAGAATCAGACCAAATGCGGCATGGCATTTCTAAGAATTCGGTTAAGGGACGTAACCTACAAGCTGCTTACGTGGATGGATTTACTTTGAGAGATTTCTTCGCCTTCAACCAAGGACTAAATAAAATGGGTGACCAAGAACTTCCTTTTAAAATTCACCCTGAACATTTTGTATTTGCTGGAGTTCACGGTGGACAGGAAGTGAGGAGTTGATTGGAGAGTACGGTCAACCAACTTATCAAAAAATCTTTATCAGTCTAGATACTGAAAAAACAGGCGTTCCGGATGCCGATACAAAAATTTCTATGGCAGGTGATACTGCTACTCTCATGTCCGATACAAGCCTTGATATCAAGATGTATGGTATGCATCAGTTCAAGATGAAAAAAGGTGGACTCCGCATCAAATTAGGCGTCTTTTCCCCAGAAGCAACCCCAAGCTAGATGGAGCTCGGTCACCAAGAACACCTAGCAGTTGAATTTTTCAATTCCCTCACAATCGCCTACCAAAACAAAACATTTAAGGGAAAACTACTCAATACCTTCTTAAAATTCAAGAAATTTAAGTAAACAAAAGCGGATGACTGAACAATTTAGCCTTTGAAAGCTACGATTATATAATCCCTCGTAACATATCAATTTATCACCCATATAAAAAGATAGCCATTCTAATTGAATGCTATCCTTTTTTGTTTATCCTTGTCCACCAGGGGCTGGACCGCCAGGACCACCATTTCCTTGAGGTCCTCCATTTGGTCCACCACCTCCAGGCATAGAATTGACAATATCAGTTTGTTTTTCGCCGTTAATGTAAATATCCCCACCTGTGTAAGTTGCTGTTCCATCAAAGTCAAAGCCTGATTGTCCTATTAATTTAATAGTTCCACCTGTGACCGTTATATTTCCGTTTGAGTCGATTGGATCTGTGTCACCTTGACCGACTTCTACAGTTAGATTTCCACCTGTCATAGTAAAGTAAATATCACTTTGCTGGGCATTTTTATTAGCTGCATTCACCCCATCATCTGTCGAGTAGACATTGATATCGCCACCATTGATTGTAATGGATTTCCCTTCAATTCCTTCAGTCGCATTCTTGACTGTGTAAGTACCACTATCAATCACTAGATTTCCAGAAGCGTGAATGCCATCATCCCCTGCTGTGACTGTTATGGTATTGTTAGCTAAATACATATTTCCGACAGTCATATCGTCATCATTGTCAACTTTGACACCATCTTCCTTGGCATCGATAGTCATGGTCGCACCAGTGACATTAAGTTCATCATTGACATTAAAGGCATCGCCAACTGATGTGATGTTAAAGGTTCCACCTGTGATGTGGAGGGTGTCGTTAGCCTTGATAGCATTGCTTTTCTTGCCATCTACAGTGAGAGCACCTGAGCCATTAATGGTCAAATCAGCCTTAGAAAAGAGAGCGGCATTTGCCTTTTCATCACTGTTAGAGCTTGAGTCAGAGAGACTGTTAGTGGTTCCCTCTGCCAGAGTCAAGTAGACATGACCAGCTGACGTCGCAGAAATTGCTGCATTGGTATTAGTCATGGTCGCACCTTTTAGGACTAGATGAACATCTGCCGACTTATCTGCCTCTACCTTGATCTGCACTCCGTCAGACTGACCTAAAATCACATAGGTACCTGCTTTTGAGATGGTCACCGTTGAGCCAGAAACTGTCACACCGTCTCCAGAGACGTTTGTAGATGAGCCAGACAATTCAATCTTAGAAGCAGTGCTTTCATCATAAGAAGTGTCGTAGTCCTTTTCTGTAAAATAAGAAGATTGACTGTTTTTAGCTGAAGTTGAGATGGCAGTGGTATCTGCTGCTGCAGTTGTACTTGACTTGGTCGTTGACTGCCCACAAGCTGTCATCAAGGTCAAAGCTGTTAAACTGGTTAAGATTAGGGTCCATTTTTTTGATTTCATACTTTTTTCCTCGCCTTCCTTTAGCTTGACCTTAGTTTACAGGGTAAGTCTGAAAAAAATCTAAACTTTTTCTGAAAGTTTTCTTAAGTTCAGTTTCAGTTAAGTTATCTTTAACAAAAGTTTTAGGAAAATTCCATAGACTAATTACAAGCAAGTTCAACTTGCCCAGACACACCTATCTTCTAATAAGATAGTGTACTGAAATAGTTTGATAAAGGAGACAGGATTTATGAAACCAATTAAAACAAGCTTTAAACGAATTGAAACCAAATATGTCGTTGCTAAAGCTGACTTGGCTAATTTAATAGAGGACTTAAAAATATACCTCGTCGAGGATGATTATCCAACTTCGACCATTTCCAACATCTACTTTGATACAGAGCAATTTGATATGATTCAGGAGGATGGCCAAGGTACTAAGCGCAAAGAAAAGATTCGGATGCGAACCTATCTCAGTCAAGTCCAGCCTGATAGTCAGGTATTTTTAGAAATCAAATCTAAGGATAGAGCTGGTGTCGGACGAAAACATCGTCTCTTATCGACTCCCCAGTCTATCACCCAGTTTATGACCAAGGGACAGCTGGATAGCAGTATCAAGGACCGAATGATGATTGAAAAAATTCAGCAACTCCAAGAGGAATATCAGCAAGCAATTGTCCCTCGTATGTATATTTACTACGACCGTTTTTCTCTCAAGGAAAAGAAAGAAATTAGCGGATTTCCCTACAATAAAATTCGTATCACCATTGACCAAAATCTAACCTATCGTGATAATAATGTCAGTTTATTTTCAGGAAAGGACGGTTTCCCTCTACTAAACGAGGACATTGTCATCATGGAAATTAAAGCACCTGGTAGAAAACCCCAATGGCTACAAGATATTCTCGACCAATATGGACTGGTAGAGCAGAAATTTTCAAAATACAGCTGCGCCTACCACAAGTCTCAAGGGCTGGACTATAGCCCACGACCAAGCACAGAAAGTGTAGGTACTACTTATGTCTAATCTTTTCAACTCTATTTTCAACGACACAACTGCCACTGCCAATCCTATCCAGCTCTTTCTGGCTCTCTTGGTCAGCCTGATTTTAGGTTTGGCGCTGACCTGGGCTTACAAACACCGTACCCTCTATACACGGGAATTTGCTGTTAGTTTGACCCTACTCCCCTGCTTGATGACCTTGGTCATCTTTCTGGTAAATGGCAGCTTAGGAACCTCTATCGCTGTTGCAGGAACCTTTAGCCTCATTCGTTTCCGTTCAGCTACCAGTGGCTCACGGGAGCTAATTGCGATCTTCCTTGCCATGATTATCGGGCTGGCAGCAGGGACAGGCTACCTAGCTCTAGCTATTCTCTTCACCGTCTTTATCTTAGCAGTATGGCTTCTTTTAGAAAAGCAACAAAGCAAGAGCAATCACCAACGTCGCAGACTATTAACCATCACAATTGCCAACCAAGAAAAGCAACTCCAAACTATCCAATCTGGGCTATCACAATTCTGTACTGAGTTAGACCTTATCTCGATTGATACCAGCAATGATGGAGAACAGGTCACCACTGTCTATGAAGTGGATTTCAAGGCTCAAACCAACGACTTTCAAATCATCAATTACCTCACTAGAGAACAGGATACTTACCAGGTTTCCCTGACCAAAAATGCTAAGAAGAGAAAGAATTTGTAAAACTTCTAGCGTGAAACCTCTCAAAAAGCTAGGTAAACACTCAATTGAAAAAAAGTTAATCTAATTTATGATAAAAGGCTGTTTGACTTGCCAAATCCTTTACATTTAAAACTGCCTCTGCCAAATAAATGTGACTCTTGTATTCATAGGTCATAAATAGTCCTCTTTTATAGTTGTAATTATTTTAATTACAACTATTATATAATTTCCATCAAGAAAGTCAAGCCAGACAACTTATAGATTATAATTCTGTCATCTTGCCTATATGACACTAAACCAAGAAAATCTACAGAGAATTGACAATCAAACCATTGAAAATTTTTACCAACTCTAAGATGACTCTCATCTCAACCTCAACAGAAAAGGAGCGGATATGATATCCTACTCCTTTTTCTTGTCAGAAAATCTAATTAGAATTAGTCTTCTTTTTTCTTGCGAGCAAGAAATCCAAATCCACTCAAGACACCTAAAAGTCCAAGTGCTGCTAGGCTAGCATTGTCTTCTGTACCAGTGTTTGGAAGTTCATCTTGCCCTGTTTGAGGTAACTCTTCCCCAGATTCTGAGTGTTGCCCCTGAGATGACTTGTCCTCTTCTTGGGTAATCGCTTCATCTTGATAAGAACCTTCTTGTTTTGTAGGTTCATCAATCTTAACAGAATTTGACTGAAGGTATTCTTGATCCTGTGGTTTCGCTACGTCATCGCCTATTAACTCAGTATATAAATGGGTAACAATGCCATCTTTTTCATGGGTCATTGTATATCTATATTTCTTACCATTTTTCGATATGATATCAGATTTAGGAGCCAATTTACCAATTTGAATTGGAACGAGTTCTTCATTCGATTCAATAATAATATGACGAGTAATCAATAATGGAGCTACAGGACGAATCGCTGGTTCTCCCTTCTCGCTTACAACTCCTTCTGGTAATTCCGGCTGTACTTCTGGTTCACCTTTTTCACTAAAGAATTCTACAAAGTCATAAATAACTGTTTTTTCATTTTCATCAACTGTACCTATTTCAGGCGCTGAAGTAGCACGATGTCCTTTGTAAATATAGCTTTTTCCGTCCTTTTTGATGACCGTATATGCTTCTGGAGGAATTGAAGTGTAAGAATCTCCAATGGATGCTTCTTTCGTTAACTGTTTCTCCATCGCTATTTCGGTATTCGTTCCTTCAATCATGTATTTTTCGAAGATATTTCCAGCAGTTGCTAGTTTATAGACATAGGTAATTTCAGTAGTTCCTGAAACAACTTTCCCTGTTTCTGTGAGAGAGCCTGTTTTCAGTCCTACTAGTTTATATTTTTTACCATCTTTGGTTATTTCTTGTAATTTTACCGTTGTAGCATCATATGAAACCTCTTTGTTTGTTGTCGTTGGTGTTCCTACTACTACTTTTTGATTATCCTTATTTAAGTAATATTTAGTTTCTGTAGAAGATATCACTGCATCTTTAACAACATCTGTACTTTCTTTAATAGAAGTTCCATCCGCTAATTCATACTTAACAATGACACTACCTTTACTCTCAGTAGTTTCTGTTTCTTCCTTAGCGTAGATGTTTTTAACATTAGTTAGTTGATCACTAATATGGTAAGCACGGGTTGGTTGGTATAAGTCGTAATAATGAATTTCACTATAAATAGGCTCAGATATTGACGCATGTTGTTCATATTTCGTAGGTGCGGCAATTCTATATCGAACTCCATCTTTTTCATATTCTTTATATAATTGGCCTAATCCATATTGATATCTAGTATCTTCACTATAATATTTCGAACCAAAATAGCCAAATCTATAAGCTAAATAAGTTTTTTCTGGTTGATTAGAATCATCATCTTCACTAGGATAATAAGAATCTGTACTCTTATCTCCTAGTTTAAAATCTACATTTACTTCAAACACATTTTTTACAAAATTTGCATTTGTTGGAACTTGGTCGACATACTGAATTGCTTTATGAGCCTCTTTAAACTTCGTGACATTTGCTTTTTCACTCTCGTAGTTAGCAGTGTCTTTAAACTCTTCAATATTTCCAACAAATTTTGGTTCTACTTTATCTCGAGAATTTTTCCATCCTACTGTAATTTCTTTTTCGCCAAACATTTCTTTTAGCTTAGTTATATATTCTGTCACATCGTTATATTTTACAAACTTTCCGTTTTCTCTTATATAACCATTAAACTCCTGATGTACAGAATAAGTAGGACGATTCTTATTATCTACTGCATTTTTATTTGTTAATGTAACCTTATAGATTTCTTCCCATGTCTTTTCTTTTTCAGAGTTAGTGACATCTTCGTCTTTTAAATCTCTTAATCTCTCATCTAAAAGATTATTTAAGCCTTCCTCTAATGCTTTCTCATTAAAAAATGCACCCGCCGTATACGCTTCTTGTTCCGTTGCTGTAGAAACAGATTCTTTTAATGCTACCTCATTTTTTTCAACAACTAATATAGTATCTCCTTCCTTAATTCCACCATCAGTTGTTATATTTTCTTTTGTAAAAT
Organism: Streptococcus mitis; assembly: GCF_946188685.1. Taxonomy (GTDB): domain Bacteria; phylum Bacillota; class Bacilli; order Lactobacillales; family Streptococcaceae; genus Streptococcus; species Streptococcus mitis_CC. Next base: position 71,016 of record NZ_CAMHWH010000006.1, on the reverse strand, counting down.
CTTTAGCATCATTTTCACCTTGTTTAAATGTTTCAACAGCCCAAGAATCATTGGCTGTAGTTGGTTTTGTGGCTAAAACATACTTCCCATATTTTCCTTCATCAGTTTCAGAAACTAACCAAACTCGACTACCTTCTTTAATATTGTTATAGCGAATACTTCCATCTTCATTATGCAAGTTTCCAGGATTTGCATGTACTGTAATATCATTGAAAGTTGTTTCCTTAGTAGTCCCCTCATGTTTATCTACTTCTGTATCAATCTTATGATATTTTTCTCCGTTCTTTTCTAAAACTTTATCAGCTTCTTTGATTTTACTTAAAACATCATTAGTTAAATTTGCTACATTTCCTTCATAACGTTTGCCAAAAAGTCCACGAATTTTATAATCCATAGTAGTACTAGAAAGGTGTTTATCACCAACAGGAATTTCTACATCAGATTCTTCTTTCAGCACTTCGCCTTCTTTTGTGACATAAGAAATTTTTGAATCCTTAAAGTTATCTTCTCCTTGTTTTTTTATAGTTTCCTTTTCAACTCTGTCTAAATTATATTTGGCTCTACCTTCATTCTCGCGATGATTTCTTTCATATCCATCTTCTGTCCCCGTTGCATGATAATTCAAACCATCAAACACATGCATTTTTGGCATTGTATAGCTACCAGTACCATTACTCAACGTTTCCATTTCCACATTATCTTTTGCAGGTGTTACTGTAGTTTCATTAGCTGTATTTGTAGTTTCTTCAGCCAATACCGGACTAGCTCCAACAACCATCATCCCTAATAAAACAGACGCTGCACCAATTCCTTTATATTTACGTAATGAATATTTTTGAATTGTATCTTTTTTCATAAGGTCTTTTCCCTTTTATTTCTTTCTACTCATTATAAAAAATTATACTAACTATACTAGTATATCACTCTCAGTTTCCTTTATCAAACAATTATACATAAAGGAAATTAAAAAAAATAGATAATAAGATATCCAATAAAATCTCATTATCTATTTCATTTTTAGGCGTTCATGAGTGATAAATATCTCTTAGAAACTTGTTCTTTTGAATATCGATTCACAAACTTACTTGTATTTTCTAGCTCGATTTCTTTATCAGTCTCATATAAACACTTGATAAGATGCGCTAACTCCTCTGGTGTATCATATAAGCAAATATCTGAGTTCTTAGATGCATAATATTGATGAGCAATTTCAACATTAGAAAGCAAGGGAATCAATCCAAAACTCATAGCTTCAACACAGGCATTGGCAAATAATTCCTTTTGGGAAGTTGAAATATAGCCATCATGTTCCCAATAAGGTACCTCATCTACATATCCAACAACATGAATGGTAGATGGCAAAGTCGGATACTCTTTCTTCAATTTTTCAATATCTCCACCATATAAGAATACTTCTACAGGTAGGCCTTCTTGTTCTAACTTCCTAAAGGCTTCTATAATCCATTCTACCCTTTTTACCTTACTCATATTCCCTACATAACAATAGGAACTAGGCTTTCTTCTTTGTAATACTGCTGAGGAAACTTGAGGTGCAAAAATCGGTGGCATAAATTGTGCGTGATACCCTAAATCTTGCAAGATTGATGTTAATACTTCTGAAGCTACTAAATATCTAGTTTTTCTTCTTAGATTATGAGCTGGATTTAGCAATACATTGTCATGGATATATTCCCAATAGAGACGGTTTGTATTTTCTACAAAGCGCCATAATTTGGGAGTCACCACGTTATGTTGATCTCGAATTAAGATGTCTTTCTTATCTGTAAGACTGATTAATACCTGAATCAATAAGTCTTCGTAGGTTAACCATTCTCCATCTTTATAATATAAATAATTGTCCTCCATCATATAAATGGGACTTGGTTCTTCTCTTGGCTTATAGTACCGTGCCCGCATCGCTGTCGAACCATCTCGATTTAACCATTCCAGTTCTTCTTTTTTATTTTTCTTTAAATATAATCCGGAAGTAAAATATAGAGTTTCTTCTTCTAATTCAATACTAGCCACAAATCCATTAATAACAGTCATTTTTCCATTAGGATACCTATCAATGATATCGGAAGGACGAATACTTAATTCATCATGACCAATATCTGATTGATAATGGCTTACACTCACTAATTCATCCCTTTCAAAACCTATTTGTTCATAGCCTGCCTTCCAATCTGGTCGAACTTGAGGATGGGTTAAAATATATAGATGTCCCCAACCTAAATAATCTGCAATTTTCTTTCTAGACAATTGGGATGATTCAAAGCCATATTTTCTAACCTCTCTTTGCCAGAGCCCTGGATGTATTGTAACCATTTTAGTCATAACAATCTCCTATCATATACGGTAACCTTCGCGACTCATTTATCTGTACTTGTTTGTCAGAAAGATTTACTAATCTGAATTATATCATATGAATCATACTTTTACTAGATTCTATCAATATACCTAACATCTACTTAATACCCCAATAAAAAATCCAAGCTAGTGCATGGATTTACATTTCCTAATATATATATTTATGCTACCAGCCAAGTGAAACCCTTTCAAACTGACAACCTAAGCGTCGCAATTCTTTTTGACGGTCCTCATAGTAGGGGAGGGAAATACCTGTGATGGTCACATGGGGCAGGTCTTGTAAGTGGAGGCTGACTGATGAAGTAAAATGATAGACCTGGACGAACTCGTATTCTTGAAAGAGTTGGGCTAGGACATCTTCAAAGATCAGCTCCGTCTCCAAGTAAGTCACGTTTGGAATAGTGAAGGTTTCCTTGGGATGAGGCAGATAGAGGTCAATGGCTAAGGCCTTGGCATAGGTACTAATAAAGCGGATGGAGATTTGGTCATCCTCTTCAGAGAACTTTTGACCCAACAAGACCTTAACCGTCTTACCATTTGAAACGGGTGCTTGGGGCAGGTCAAAAAAATGCTCCAGATAAACAAGCTTTTCTCTAGCTACGACATGGTAGTCGCTGCGATAGAGAGTAAAGTGCTTTTCCGTCCGCTCAATCAAGTCATCTCTAGTCAAACCCAAAGGCCCCACCTGACTGGGTTGAAGAGGGAGAGCATACATTCCCAAAGGGTAAATATCCGCATAGCCATCATCAAAACTCATGAGGTGTTGGTAGTTTGAACTAGCAACCAAGTCCAGAATCAAGCTATTGTCAAAGCTAGCATAAAAGATGGTGTCATAGTCGCCGGCCAGCTCCTGACAAATCTGAGCCAAGTCCTCTGCATCCTGAGGATAGTGAACATGGTCAAAATCCTTAGCATAATGCTCCTGACGAGCATTTTTTACAGGACTGACATAAAGGCTAACAAAGTCCTGATCAGGATAGAGTCCTTTGATATGCTGTGCAATCTTGGCCTGCAAGGGCGTTGTGGCAATGATGAGGTGTTTCATCTCTTTGATTCTCCTAGGTGGTGATGTTGCAGCAGGGTCTCAACGACTTCAAAGTCCAAGGCATCGTCGATATCATAAGAATAGAGTTTGGGCATTTCATAGGCTACTGTCTTATCTGTGTAAAAGGTCTCATCTCGTAGGTAACGATCCTTGCGAGAAATCCAGATACTACCGTTGGGATAGTAATAGACAGGCTCTTTCTGCCGAGCATAGTGCTTGGAAACCTGAGGCGGGCGGATAAATGACGACTCCGCTAACTGCAAGAAAAGACTACGACTCTTGTCCGCCTTAACACAGGAAATCAAATGGTCGGCACCAGACTGACAGTAGAGCTGATAGGATTCGATGAGGTGCTCTACCTCCCTCAAGGGTGAGGTCACCTGTAGATTCACAAAGACCTGCTCTTCCTCAAAGGGCTGTAAAAAGTCGCGTAAGGTTTCTAAGCTAGAGGTTGTGGATAGGGCCAACTCTTTTGGTCTGTGGACACAACGAATCTCTGGATAGGCTTGTCGACAGAGTTCTAGATAGGCCAGTGAGTCTGAGGATACCCAGATGTCACTAAATAGCTTGGAGGCTAGAGCGACTTCGATGGTATAGAAAACCAAGGGTTTGCCTGCAAGCGGTTTGATATTTTTATCTACTAAGCCGCGTGAACCCGAACGGATCAAAATGACGGCTATGGGTTTAGATGTTGCTTTCATATAGTCTTCCTTTAGTTTTCTATTGTATTGGACTAGTAAGAAAAGCTAGATTGATCAACTTACAACATCCTAGAAGTTCCTATCTAATAGTTCTCTATATATTTGAGCTACTTTTTCCAGAGAATAGCGAGAGGCTAAAGCTAGATTTTTTTCATTTAATAGATGAAAATCAGGCTGCTCCATCTCTTCTATCTTTTGAATTAACTCTGATTTGGTTTTAAACAAGTTGATAGCATTGGACTAGCTAGCATAAAAACGATGGGCAATCTCCACATCTGATAACAAAGCCAGCAATCCTTGATTGAGGGCTTCAACACAGGCATTAGCAAATAACTCTGTGTAACTTACAGACAGATAGCATTGGTGCAGATGATAAGGCACTTCGTTAACGATACCTTTAAAGTGAATGGTTGGCGGAAGATCATATTGATTCTGTAATTCTGCTAGACGTTCCTCTGCGCCACCATAAAAGGTAATCTGGGCCTCGGAGCCACGTTTGTAGAGTTCGATAAAGGCTTCAATGACAAGTTCAACGTTCTTGCCTTCTCCCATATGACCCACTAGGCAATAGTCCAAAACAGGTCCGATTTTTCTTAGCTGACCTACTTTTTATGTAAACATTGGTGGTAAAAACTTGGTGTCATACCCTTGTTTCGCCAAAGTATCAGTCAACACTTCACTGGCAACCAAGTATTTGTTTGTCTTGCGCAGATTGGCGAGGCGTAAGTCTCGCATGACATTTTCATGGACGACTTCATAGTAATTTTTGTCCGTGTTTTCCATGTAACGCCAGAGGCTGGGTTTGGGAACGATTTGTTGGTCACGGATGAAGAGGTCAGTTTGTTTTGCCCATCTGAATAGGAACTTAACCAACAAGTCCTCTTCAGAACGGATTTCTCCTCCTATGCGGTAGATATACTCTGGATAAAAGATGGTTACAGGAGAGGGGTCTTTGAAGGGATCGATAAACTTGGGTACTCTCATGGATTTCCTTGGCTGGATGAATGGTGACAATTCTCGACATGATGTAGACTCTTTCTCTCTTATTTTCTGCTTATAAAGGAAAAACCACCCTCACAAAAAGGCGAGGGTGGTTCATCCGTTACAATGCTTGGGGATTTCCTAGCAAGTTCCCCCTCAAAAGGACTTTATGCTATTCTATCACAAAGACTGACCATCTGCAAGATAGACTGGATTAGACAGGATAGCTTGGGGGAGTTTTCTTATTGTTTATAAATCGATTCTCTGAAATCATCTGTGCTACGTAGGTAGGCATTGAAGATTTTTTGTTTACAACTTTCAAGAAAATAGAGAAGGCAAACTAGCCTTCCCCATTTTAAGGTTATATAATTTTACAACTTCCTTATAAAAAGCTATTGAAACAGACTATTTGTTCACTAGTTGCCTAGTTTACCCATTCACCATTTCCATTTACTTTATAACCGTCTGGTGTTGTTGTGCTCACAGCCAAAGCTCCAGAATCGTAGGCATAGTACCAGTGCGGTCCAACTTTAAACCAACCTGTCTTCATGATACCTGCTTCGTCAAGATAATACCAAGTACCATTTTCCTTGTACCAGCCTGTCTTCATAGCTCCTGAGCCATCAAAGTAGAACCATCTATTTCCGTCTGTACCCCAGCCTGTAAACATAGCACCTGAGCTACTCAAGTAATACCAGCTACCATCTACTTTTACAAATCCAGTTTGCATGACACCTAGGTCATCCAAGTAGTACCATTTACCATCCGTTTTCACCCAGCCTGTCTTCAGATCACCAGACTCATAGAAATACCATTTTCCATTAGATTGCACCCAACCAGATTGGTCTGAACTAGAAGTTCTAAATTCTTTCAGCGCTTTTTCTACAACGACTGCTTTACTTTTAACTGTTGAAAGGTTTGAGGAGGTCACTTCTGTATACTGAATAGCAGGACCATATCCACCAGCCAATTCCTCTGAAGAAGCATCATCACCTAAAGCTAGAGAAATCGTTGCTACTTTCTGAGAACTAGCTGCATTTTTAAAAGCAGCGAGCCCCACATAGGTAAATTTAGAATTGATCAAAGCCTCATAATAACCTGTAAATTCTTTAGATGTTCCACCCTTCTTTTTCGCTACATAATTCGCCTTCTCAGCATGCCAGTTTTCAATTGCTTTTAGAAAACCTTCATAGTTCACATCTAAAGCTTCTCCTCTTATACTATTACTAGATGGAAAAGCAGTCCAGATTTCTTTCGTAGAAAGACGCTCAGGTTTCAGAGTTACTGACACCTCAGTAGCTCGTACAAAAGCAGTTTTCTCAAGATCAGTAGACCATTTGATAGGGACATACTTATCTACCAAACCTTCATCAGCTGCTTCCTTACGAATCTTATTAATCGCATCCAAAATAGTTTGTTTATTTGGGGTTAAAAATTCTCCCTTAATCCCAACCAAAACATTGCCACTAGAAGGATTTAGCACTTCTGAGCTCAAGACATTTTCATTTCTACCATCAGCAGATTGTGTTGCCACAAGTCTGTCGTTGGCAAAAACATCATTTGTCAAAACTGCTCCAGCTAAAGTCAAAGCCAAGGCACTAGCAAATACAATTTTCTTCATTTTTTCTCCTTTTATCCTATAGATAGGACAGGTATTTTCAATATTAAATTATATCATATTTTCCTACTCTTTGCCCATTTCTACTAATGTTATAAGACAAATGCTATTGACCCGAAAAGTAGAAATTCCCATCCTTTTATTTCACAACAAGCTCATAACGTGTCTTGCTTGTAAAGGTTTGACCTGCTTTGAGAATGACTTGGTCTTTGAGGTCGCTGTGAATGGCATCTGGTAAAGCCTGCGCTTCAAGAGCAATCCCATTGTGCTGTACCATTGGCTGACCTCCTATGATGACACTTTCATCCACAAAGTTTGCTGTGTAGACTACAAAACAAGGAGCCTCTGTCTTGAAGAGCAGGAAGCGACCTGAGTTTTGGTCATAAAGGAATCCAGCATTGTCATGACCTGCAGGAAGGGCAAATGGATGATCCAAACCTGATACCAGCTGGATTTGCTCATCTTCTTCTGCAAAGATATCCTTCAACAAGGCACCATTGTAGATGTGTTTAACCACATCACGACTAGCATCTGGAGTTTTGGCAGGAACACCGTCGGGAGCGATTGGATAAATGCCCTCTGTGTTTAGTTGGAAGACATGACGGTCAATCGTCTGCGTGAAATCACCAGACAAGTTGAAGTAGCTGTGATTAGTTGGATTGACCAGCGTATCTTGATCGGTCGTCACCTTGTAGCTGATTTCATAGGCACCAGTTTCTTCTAAGTGGTAACTAATCCAAATCTTGAGATTCCCAGGAAATCCTCCTGTCCCATCTGTACGCTCTGTGTAGAGGATCAAGCCATGATCGCTTACTTCTTCAACTTCAAACAAGCTGGAATCCCAACCAGTTGAGCCACTATGGTTACAGTTGCTAGCATTGTTGACTTCAAGGTCATAAGTCTTGCCATTAAGCTCAAATGTCGCGCCTGCAATACGACCCGCTACAGGACCTACGCTCGCTCCATGCTTGGGACTATTGCCTACATAGCTTTCAAAGTCATCAAATCCCAAGATAACATTGGCAAAATTTCCAGCCTTGTCAGGTGTGACATAACGCAAGATAGTCGCGCCATAAGTCATAACCTCAAGTTGGTAGCCACCGTCTGTCTCAAATCGATAGGCCAAGACATCCTTGCCCTCAACATTTCCAAATACACGCTCTGTGTATGCTTTCATTCCATTCTCCTTTTACTATTTCTCTCAAGCAAACAAACCATAGAAAGCGAATTGACAATCTATGGTTTACTTGTATGATTTACAAACTCCTTTATCAAGAATCTATAAACGCAGTATTACTTTTGATATTCGTGGATGATAACACCTTGTACCACACGGTTTACTGTACCTGTAGGAGACGGTGTATCAGGTTTATTTTCTACCTTGAGTGAAGTCAATAGGGCAAAGAGTTGGGCATAAACGATGTAAGGGAAGACACGGTAAATATCATTCAAGATACCGCCACAGCCAAGGGCCACTTCTTTGACATTTTCAAGACCAAAGGCTTGATCACTCAAAAGCACAACACGACGAGCAATCTGGTCACCAGCAACTTCACGAACCAAGTCCAAGTCATACTTACGAGTGTAGTCTGTCGTTGTACCAAAGACCAAGACAACTGTATCTTCGTTGATCAGAGATTTTGGACCGTGACGGAAGCCAACTGGGCTTTCATACATGGTCGCCACCTGGCCAGCTGTCAATTCCAAAATCTTGAGCTGAGCTTCATGAGCAAGTCCAAAGAAAGGACCAGCGCCTAGATAGATGACACGGTTAAAGTCTAGGTCAACAAGTTCTTTGACATCTTCTGCATTGTCTAGAACTTTACGGGCAAGACTAGTCACAACTTCAAAACGTTCAGCTTTAACAGCAAATTCTGTAGGATCAAAGACCAAGAGAGCTGTTAACATCATAGACGTAAAGCTAGAAGTCATGGCAAAGCCAGCATCATTAGAGGCAGCTGGTTGCAAAAGTAAGAGATTGCGGTCATCTCCATGAGCTTGAAGAGCCAATTTCCCATCTGCAGCACAAGTAATCGTCACTTGGTAAAGTTCATCCACCAAGGCTTTGGCCAAATCAACAGTCGCCACACTTTCAGGCGAGTTCCCACTACGAGCAAAAGACACAAGGACAGTTGCCACATCTTTTTTCAAATAAGTTTCTGGATTGGCAACGATATCTGTTGTCGCAATAGCATTGAAATTCCATTTGCGTTCGTCATAGACTTCCTTAAAGTAAGGTACCAAGGTATCTCCCACATAAGCAGAAGTCCCAGCACCTGTCAAGATAACCTTGATATAGTCATGTTTATCAGCAATCCCTTGTAGGAAGGCTGCAATTTCTTCACGTTTTGCTTGATAAGATTCAAAAGCTTCTTTCCATACATCAGGCTGTTGGTAGATTTCACGTGTAGTGATTTCTGCACCCAATTCAATCAAGTCTTCTTTTGTATAATGTAACATTGATTTCCTCTTTTTCTATTAAATATGGGAATGGGAGTAAGCCCCATTCCCATGTATATTCTATATAAAATGCTCTAACGATTTTCACGATATCACATCTTATACTCAATGAAAATCAAAGAGCAAACTAGGAAACTAGCCGCAGGCTGTACTTGAGTACGGCAAGGCGACGTTGACGTAGTTTGAATTTGATTTTCGAAGAGTATTATTCATCTTCGTCATCATCGAAGCTCGCTAACAAGTCATTAACTTTCACAATGCTTTCTGCAGCACGGTTCTTATAGTCCGCATCTGCGCCTGTAAGGCTCGCATTGATAAATTCAATCACCATTGGAAGATTCATCCCTGCGTAAAGGTCAATATCACGACCTTCCATGATCAAACGGCTTACCACGTTACATGGTGTACCGCCAAGAAGATCCGCAAAGACTAGGAAATCATCCAATCCTTCAATAGCAGCTTCAAATTTTGCAGTAAAGTCTTCTGGGCCATCTTCTGGAAGAAGAGCCACTGCATGAATATTGTCTTGTGGACCCATAATCATTTCAGTGCTACCTTTAAGCTCTTCACAGAAACGACCATGGCTCACCAAAATTAATGATTTAGCCATAAATTATGCGCCCATTCCAAGCAAGAATTTACCGATGAATGAAAGACCTACTGCAAGAGCGATAATGATACCGATAGCTTTAGTAGAAGTCATACCTTTCTTACCAAGCAACCAGAAGATAAAGGCAGTAAAGATTGCTGGAAGCAAGCGTGGGAAGATTGAGTTCAAGATATCTTGGAAGTCAATCATTTTTTCACCGATTGGCAATTTATAAGAAACTTCAAAGTTGATCATTGTTGCTACAAGAGCACCCATCATGAAGACACCAAGTACAGATGCAGCGTCAATCAAAGCTGTCAAAGTACTTTGCATGTTGTTGATAAGGTTAACCCCTTCTTTGTAAGCAAATTCCAACTGTTTCCAACGGAAGATGTCATAAGCAACTGCAACTGCGATCCAAAGGAAGATACCCCAAGGTTGGCCAGCGATAGCCATAGTTGCTGCGACTGACCCCATGATAGCAGGTACAAGCGAACCAAAGATTGTATCTCCAAGAGGAGCAAATGGTCCCATCAAACCTGTCTTGATACCGTTAACGGCGTCTTTTGCACCCACACCATCTTTTTCTTCCATGGCAAGGTCAAAACCAGCGATAATGGTATGGAAGAATGGTGAAGTATTGAAGAATTGAGTATGAACTTTCATCATTTCTTTCAATTCAGGAGTTCCATCACCATACATTTTACGCAATTGTGGCAAGATCATGTACAGGTAACCAGAAGCTTGCATACGTTCGTAGTTCCAACCTAATTGGAAAGTAAACAAGCTACGTTTGTTGATTTGATTAAAATCTTCTTTTGTAAGTTTGTAATTAGAATTCGTCATCTTCGATTTCCCCACTTTCTGATGGTGTAGAAGGTGCTGCTACAGCTACTTTTTGGCTATTTTTGAAGTGAAGCACTGCAAGGAAAATACCTACGATAGAAATACCGATCATAGACAAACCTTTGAAGTTGTTCACGAAACCAATTTTTTCAGCAACATCTTTAGGTAGAGTACCGATGATACCTGCAACAGCGCCACCAAGACTTGTTACGTTTGAGTAAAGTACAGTCAACATAGCTGTCAAACCGAATCCCATAGCAAGGTAGTGAAGGTTACGTTTAACTGGAAGGTAACGAAGCAAGATTGCAAATCCAAGACCTGGAAGCATACGTCCTGCAAGTGTCAAACCGTCTGCAACCCATTTGTAGGCTTCAACGAAGTCTACCACTGATTGTACGAAGGCACCACCAAAAGCAAGCGCAAAGAAGACTGGAAGGGCACGAGATAGAGCCCAAGGAATCGCACCAAGCAAGTAGTTGCGTTCAATACCTTTATAGTCAAAGCGTTCGATTGCAGCATCCACACGGTGAGCGAAGAAAGTAGTTGTCATACGTCCAAGAACGTCGAAGTAAGTCAAGAGAGCTGCTACTGGCACAGCGATTGTTGTAATCGCCAGTGATGCATCAATTCCTTGTGAAACAGAGAAGGCTGTCGCAAGAACAGCACCAGAAGTTGCGTCGATACGAGAAGCACCACCGAAGGTACCAACCCCAAGAACGAACAGTTGCAAGTTACCACCGATAAGCAGACCAGTAGTCACATCTCCCATAATTAAACCAGTAATGAAACCAGCAAATACAGGGGAACCTGCAGATGAAACGATCGTCAACTCATCACAGATTTGATAAGCTGAGTACAAAGTGAGAAGTAAAATTTGCCACCATTGTATCATAACAATGACCTCCTAAAAATTTTTTCCTATTTTAATAAGCTCAAAAAGTCTGAAACTGGATCATTTGGAACCATTTGAGCAGTAAGTTTAACACCTTTTTCTGCCAGTTTGTGGAAGTCTTCCACATCCTTGTCTACTACGTTAATAGAACGTGTGATAGAACGAGTTTCTGGTGTTTGAGACATATTCCCAACATTGAGGGTTTCAAGTGGTACACCTGCTTCGACCAAACCAAGGAAACGGTCTGGTTTACGAGCCACGATAAAGAGACGTTGGCTATCGTATTTTCCAGCAAGAATATTGGCTGCCGCTTTCTCAATTGGCAAAATACTCAATTTCACACCTGGTGGTGTCGCAAGTTTCAAACCACTCTTTTCAACGTCGTTGTTGACAACTTCGTCATCTACAACCATAATACGTGAAACATTTAGTTTTCCAGCCCATAGATTGGCTACTTGTCCGTGGATCAAACGTCCATCGATACGGCATCCTACAATTGTCATAAGTTTTCCCCCTTTATGTGTTTTAGTGTAGGTTTACGAGTTAAATAAATCTCTTCTTTATATTCACCCTCTGTTTCAAAGATAATGATACGATTAGCACCTTCCTTGAGATAACAATGAGGGATATAAAGTGAGAGTGTTGGGCCGACGTTCCAAAAACGTCCTAGGTGACGCCCATTGACAAAGGCAACTCCCTTACCAAACTCAGATAAGTCTAGGTAGGTATCTTTTGGCTCTTGGACTGTAAAGTCATAAGCGTAAAAGGCTGGTTGTCCTTCTGTCCATCCTTTTGAAAAATCAATTTTCTCAGGATTATCCAGTGGTAGTGGATATTGTTTCCAATTAAGTAAGAAGTGTAAATCCTTGCAGACACCTGTTCGGATTCCTTTACGTTGTGTATCAGCTAAGAACTTATGTCCATAGTTGACACGCCCCATATTTTCAATCAAGATGTCAAGTTGTGAGGAACCTTTTCGATTACCTTGACAATAGATATCTTCCCCAATCTCCGTCTGATATTGAGTTGCAATTCGTTTACCATCTACAAAGAGTTGAGCACGGTCACGTCCATCGATGATGCGAAGGCGTTCTTCTTCTGCATCCCAACTTGCCTCAGTACGATAGAGAAGATAGCCATAACATTGACCTAATTCCTCCATCGCTTTTGGATAGAGACTTTCTGTTGGACTAGAAAGACTATCTAAGGTTTCAAATAAGGAAACTTTTTCAGCAAGTGGAATAGCGTCCACCTTCATGCTTTCCTTATAGAGTGGTTCCAACTGCGGATACTCTGGGAAATGTGTTGCCATCATCTTCTTGACTGCCAAATATTTGGCAGTTGGATTTCCTTCTTCATCCAGAAGGGCATCGTAATCATAAGATGTAACTTGTGGCAAATCCAGAGTTCCTCGAGCCGAGCAACCATTCATGAAGCCAAAGTTTGTACCACCGTGGAACATGTAAAGGTTGATAGAGCCTTGCTCCAATACCTCTCGAACAGCTTCTGCCAATTCTTTTGGATCCCGTGTGATAATCGGTTCTTTCCAACGATTGAACCAGCCATCCCAGAACTCCATACACATGAGTGGCCATTTCTTACCATGCTCATCAAAGAATTCTTGCATCTGTGAAAAGTTGTAAGGTGCCTTAGAACCAAAGTTGCCTGTTACAAAGAGGTCATCTTCGATTAAGGTTCCAGCTTTCAAAGTAGCTCTCCATGGGCCATCTGAAGTAAAGAGTGGGCAATCAATCCCTCGTTCTTCCATCAATTTTCGAATCGCTCTCAGGTAAGCCTTATCTTCTCCATAAGAACCGTATTCGTTCTCGACTTGCATCATGAGAATATTTCCGCCATTGTCCAACAAATGTGGAACCAATCGTGACAAGAGCTGGTCATAGTAGTGACCGACAGCCTCAATATAGGCTGGGTCTGAGGAACGAATCCTCATATCTTTGGTTAAGAGCCAAGCTGGTAAGCCACCGAATTCCCACTCCGCACAGATGAAGGGCGACGGACGAACGATAGCGTAGAGACCCAAATCTTGTGCCGTTTGGAGAAATCGCTCCAAATCCAGAGCTCCTTCAAAGTGAAACTCACCCTCACGAGGCTCGTGTAAATTCCAGGCCACATAAGTCTCTACTGTATTAAAACCAAGAGCCTTCAAGTTATAGAGCGAATGATACCAATCTTCTGGAGGAACCCTAAAATAATGAATGGCGCCAGATAAAATCTTAAATGATTTTCCATCGAGATAGAAATCATCTCGTATCTCAAATCGTGTCATATTCTTACCTTCTGACAACTAAAGTTTACGCTTTCATTTGTTGATATAGTAAATATAACTCAATATCTTACATTTGTCAATAGGTTTTCACAATTTTTTTCATTTTTCACTAAATTTTACACAAAAAACTTATAAAAAATCTTGTAATCTATAGTCATAACAACATTTTAGTACCATGTATAAAGATGTATGTTTTTCTATTTATTCCTATATAAATTAACCTTATAGCCTATTATTCTAATTTTTTTATTCAAAAGGCTACTATTCTTTCCAGTTTTATGGTAAAATCTTTAACGGAGAAGGAAAATCGAGGTGAAAATATGGCAATTCCAAAGTATCAATATATTAAAGATGAGTTAAAGAACAAAATCATTTCTGGTCAATTTGCCAGTGGAGATAAATTCTACACTGAAGCTGAATTGATTGCAATGTATGATGTAAGTTCTATCACAGTTGTTCGCGCCTTAAACGACCTTGCCAAGGATGGCTATATTGTCCGCCAACAAGGAAAGGGTACATTCGTTTCACGCGCACGCAAACACAAACTCGTAGAGTTTTCAGATGTAGAAGTTTTTGAAACTAAAGATGATAAAGTTACCGTCCTTTCAATCGAGCGTGGAAACAAACTAGGCTACTTAGAAAAACTTGGACTACGCGGAGATCAGTTCTACTACAAGATTGAACGCGTACGCGAAACAGGTGGTGTTGTGTACATCTACCATACATCTTACATCCCAGAACAATACGTCAACGCAAATTATCCAAATCTTGAATATTATAGCTCTATCTATAACCGTTTCAAATTGGATTACCACATTCACATGAATGATGAACATTTTGAAGAAATCAATGAAATAGCATTTCCAACTCCAGAACATGCGGCTTCGATCCTCGGAGTCGATGAACAATTCCCAACCGTTTTACAAACCAAGACTACTAAACTAGAGTCTACTGGTCAAGTTCTCGCATACAGCGAAACATATAAACGCGCAGATTACTACAAAATCAAATTCATTTCATGTGACCGTGATCACTAAGAAGAAAGCCTAAGCCTTGCTTGGGCTTTTTCTATGTTTATTATACCATACCAAAAAGGTAGCGCTTACCTTTTATAGTAGATTCTATAGTTTGTAGAGTATTTTATAGAAATAGGGCTAAAAAATTTCTACTAAATATATATATGTTTCTTTTACAACCAATCTGAAATCTTAAGCTTAAATTTTATATTTTTTTATACTTATTATAGTTTTTTATCACCTCCTCTTGACTCTTATTAATATAAGAAATAAAATAAGGGTGTTGTTTTATGTAAACGCTATCAATATAAAATACAATCAGGAGGTTTTGCAATGAAACAAGAAAAACAACAACGTTTTTCCATTCGTAAATACGCTGTAGGAGCAGCTTCTGTTCTAATTGGATTTGCCTTCCAAGCACAGGCTGTTGCAGCCGATGGAGTTACTCCTACTACTACGGAAAACCAACCGACCATCCATACGGTTTCCGATTCCCCTCAACCATCCGAAAATCGGACTGAGGAAACACCTAAAGCAGAGCTTCAACCAGAAGCTCCAAAAACTGTAGAAACGGAAACTCCGACTACTGATACGGTAGCTAGTCTTCCAAAAACAGAAGAAAAACCACAAGAGGAAGTTAGTTCAACTCCTAGTGATAAAGAAGAAGTGGTAACTCCAACTTCTGCTGAAAAAGAAACTACCGATAAAAAGGCAGAGGAAACTAGCCCTAAAAAGGAAGAGCAGAAAGAGGCTAATTCTAAAGGGTCGGATACAGACAAGACTGATAAGTCAGAAGCTGACAAGGATAAACCAGCTAAAAAAGATGAAACGAAAGCAGAAGCTGATAAACCAGCAACAGAAGCAGAAAAGGAACGTGCTGCAACTGAAAATGAAAAATTAGCTAAACGAAAAATCGTTTCAATTGATGCCGGACGTAAATATTTCTCACCTGAGCAGCTCAAAGAAATTATCGACAAAGCTAAAGAATATGGTTACACAGATCTTCATCTCTTGGTAGGTAACGATGGCCTCCGTTTCATGTTGGATGATATGTCTATGAAAGTGGGCGATAAAACCTACTCTAGTGATGATGTCAAACGCGCCATTGAAAATGGAACAAATGCTTATTACAATGATCCAAATGGTAACCATCTCACTGAAAGTCAGATGACAGATTTGATTAATTATGCCAAAGATAAAGGAATTGGAGTAATTCCAACTGTCAATAGTCCTGGACATATGGATGCTATGCTCCATGCTATGAAAGAACTTGGCATTGAAAATCCTAACTTTGATTATTTTGGTAAAAAATCGGAACGAACTGTTGACTTAAATAATAAACAAGCAGTCGATTTCACAAAAACTCTGATTGACAAATACGCTAACTACTTCTCTAACAAATCTGAAATTTTCAATATTGGACTAGATGAATATGCCAATGATGCGACAGATGCTAAAGGTTGGAGTGTGCTTCAAGCTGATAAATATTATCCAAATGAAGGTTACCCTGAAAAAGGATATGAAAAATTCATCTCTTACGCTAATGACCTCGCTCGTATTGTAAAATCTCACGGTCTCAAACCAATGGCCTTTAACGACGGTATCTACTACAATAGCGACACAAGCTTTGGTAGTTTTGACAAAGACATCATCGTTTCTATGTGGACTGGTGGTTGGGGGGGCTACGACGTTGCTTCTTCTAAACTACTAGCCGAAAAAGGTCACCAAATCCTTAATACCAATGATGCTTGGTACTACGTTCTTGGACGAAACGCTGATGGCCAAGGTTGGTACAATCTCGATCAGGGGCTCAATGGTATTAAAAACACACCAATCACTTCTGTACCCAAAACAGAAGGAGCTGATGTCCCAATCATCGGTGGTATGGTAGCTGCTTGGGCCGATACCCCATCTGCACGTTATTCTCCATCTCGCCTCTTCAAACTCATGCGTCATTTTGCAAATGCCAACGCTGAATACTTTGCAGCCAACTATCAACCTGCAGAAAAAGCACTAGAAACTATACCAAAAGACTCTAACCGCTATACTGCTGAAAGTTTTGCTGCTGTCAAAGAAGCTGAAAAAGCCATCCGTTCACTCGATAGCAACCTCAGCCGTGCTCAACAAGACACGATTGATCAAGCAATCGCAAGCCTTCAAGATGCTATTAAAAACTTGGCTTTAACTCCAGAAGCACAAAAAGAAGAGGATGCTAAACGCGAACTTGAAAAACTTAATAAGAATAAAGTCATTTCCATCGATGCAGGTCGCAAATACTTCTCTCTAGATCAACTCAAACGCATCGTAGACAAGGCGAGCGAGCTCGGCTACTCTGATGCCCACCTCCTTCTAGGAAATGATGGCCTTCGCTTCCTACTCGATGATATGACCATTACTGCAAACGGAAAAACCTATGCTAGTGATGACGTTAAAAAAGCTATTATCGAAGGAACTAAAGCTTACTACGACGATCCAAACGGTACTGCACTGACACAGGCAGAAGTGACAGAACTTGCCAAATACGCTAAGGAAAAAGGTATTGGTCTGATTCCAGCTATTAATAGCCCAGGACATATGGATGCTATGCTGGTCGCCATGGAAAAACTTGGCATCGCGAATCCTCAAGCCAACTTTGATAAGGTCTCAAAAACAACCATGGACCTTGAAAATCAAGAAGCCCTTAACTTTACCAAAGCCCTTATCGGTAAGTATATGGATTACTTTGCTGATAAATCAAAGATTTTCAACTATGGTACAGATGAGTATGCCAATGATGCAACCAACGCCCAAGGTTGGTACTACCTCAAATGGTATGGACTCTATAACAAGTTCGCAGACTATTCTAACAGCCTAGCTGCTATGGCCAAGGAAAGAGGGCTACAACCAATGGCCTTCAACGATGGTTTCTATTATGAAGACAAGGACGATGCTGAATTTGATAAAGATGTCTTGATTTCTTACTGGTCTAAAGGCTGGTGGGGCTACAACCTTGCTTCACCTCAATATCTAGCAAGCAAGGGTTATAAGTTCTTGAATACCAACGGTGACTGGTACTACATTCTCGGCCAAAAACCAGAAGATGGTGGTGGTTTCCTCAAAAAAGCTATTGAGAATACTGGAAAAACACCATTCAATCAACTAGCTTCTACCAAATATCCTGAAGTAGACCTTCCAACAGTTGGAAGTATGCTTTCAATCTGGGCAGATAGACCAAGTGCTGAGTACAAGGAAGAGGAAATCTTTGAACTCATGACTGCCTTTGCAGACCACAACAAAGACTACTTCCGTGCTAATTATAATGCTCTCCGCGAAGAATTAGCTAAAATTCCTACAAACTTAGACGGATACAGCACAGAGAGCCTAGATGCACTCAAGGCAGCAAAAGATGGACTGAACCTTAACCTCAACCGCAGCAAACAAGCTGAATTAGACGCACTAGTAGGTAAGCTAAAAGCCGCTCGCCTAGGTCTTAAACCAGCTGCAACTCACTCAGGAAGCCTAGATGAAAATGAACTAGCTGCTAACGTTGAAACCAAACCTGAACTAGTTGTAAAAACAGAAAGTATTCCGTTTAAAGTCATTCGAAAAGAAAATCCGAATCTCCCAGCAGGCCAAGAAAAAGTTGTCAAAGCTGGAGTTCTAGGTGAACGCACTTCTTACGTATCTGTTCTTACTGAAAATGGAAAGGCTAGTGAAACCGTTCTAGATAGTCAAGTAACCAAAGAACCTGTCGATCAAATTGTGGAATTCGGAGCACCAATTACACATGTCGGCGATGAGAATGGCCTTGCTCCAATCGCAGAAGAAAAACCTAGACTTGACATTCCTAAGGAAGAGCCTAGCCGAACAGAAACTCCTTTCAAAGTAGTTGTTGAAAGTGGGCCTAAGGCTGAATCTAACTCTGCTAACGGAATCACTCATCAATTAGCAGATGGTCAAAATAGTAAACCTGGATGGAAATTAATTGAAAGCAAATGGTATTACTATGATCATGCAGATAAAGCGAAGACCGGTTGGGTTAAAAACGGAGCATGGTACTACTTAGATGAGACTGGTGTTATGCAAACTGGTTGGCAGAAAGTGAATGGTACATGGTATTATCTTGATAACTCAGGTGCTATGCAAACTGGTTGGATCGATCAAGGTGGATCATGGTACTATCTCAACGACTCAGGTGCCATGCAAACCGGCTGGGTCAACCAAGGAGACACATGGTATTATCTTGACAATTCAGGTACAATGAAAACCGGTTGGTTCCAAATTGGAGATAAATGGTATTATTCATACCCTTCAGGAGCCTTAGCTGTCAACACAACAATTGATGGCTACGCTGTAAATGCTGACGGCGAATGGATTCAATAAGATAAAATGAAAGATTTATATCCTAAAACCTAATGAGAGCTGAGTATAAAACTCAATTTCAGAAGAAAAAGAAATAAATCTTTCCAAAATAAACCGCATATCATCAAGGTATGTCAACACCTGATAATATGCGGTTTTATGATTTTAAAGAGACTGGATACCCAGCCTCTTTTTTTAATTAATCACCCAGTCCAAGACGGTCAAAGATATCATCCACTCGTTTGGTGTAATAAACTGGGTTGAAGATTTCATCGATTTCTTCTTGTGTGAGACGTGATGTTACTTCTGGATCTGCCTCAAGAAGTGGTTTGAAGTCCACTTGGTTGTCCCAAGAGTAGGCTGTTTTTGGTTGCACCAAGTCATAGGCTTGCTCACGGGTCATGCCTTTTTCAATCAAGGTCAACATAGCACGTTGGCTGAAAATCAAACCAAATGTCGAGTTCATGTTGCGAATCATGTTTTCTGGGAAGACCGTCAAGTTCTTAACGATGTTTCCGAAACGGTTGAGCATATAGTCAATCAAAATAGTCGTATCTGGTGTGATGATACGCTCAGCCGATGAGTGAGAGATATCACGTTCATGCCAGAGGGCTACGTTCTCATAAGCTGTAATCATGTGACCACGGATAACACGCGCAAGACCTGTCATGTTCTCAGAACCGATAGGATTGCGTTTGTGAGGCATTGCTGAAGACCCTTTTTGCCCTTTAGCAAAGAATTCTTCTACTTCGCGTTGTTCTGATTTTTGCAAACCACGGATTTCAGTCGCCATACGCTCGATAGAAGTCGCGATACTAGCAAGAACTGCAAAGTACTCAGCGTGAAGGTCACGAGGAAGCACCTGTGTAGAGATTTCTTGAGCACGGATACCCAATTTGTCGCAGACATATTGCTCTACGAATGGTGGGATGTTGGCGAAGTTTCCAACCGCACCAGAAATCTTACCAGCTTCCACTCCAGCAGCCGCATGCTCGAAACGTTCGATGTTGCGCTTCATTTCGCTGTACCAAGTCGCCAATTTAAGACCAAAAGTTGTAGGCTCAGCGTGCACCCCGTGGGTACGACCCATCATGATGGTGAACTTGTGCTCCTTAGCCTTATCAGCAATGATGTTGGTGAAGTTTTCAAGGTCACGACGGATGATATCGTTGGCCTGCTTGTAGAGGTAACCGTAGGCTGTATCCACCACGTCGGTAGAAGTCAAGCCATAGTGGACCCACTTGCGCTCTTCGCCAAGAGTCTCAGAAACCGCACGTGTGAAGGCCACCACATCGTGGCGAGTCTCTTGCTCAATCTCCAAAATACGGTCGATGTCAAAGTCCGCCTTCTCGCGAATCAAAGCCACATCTTCCTTAGGGATTTCCCCCAACTCAGCCCATGCCTCGTCAGCCAAGATTTCCACCTCGAGCCAAGCACGGTATTTATTTTCTTCACTCCAAATGTTCGCCATCTCAGGGCGAGAGTAACGGTCGATCATATTGTTAATTTTTCCTTTCTTCGTAAGCTGTTGGGAATAAGTTATCTAGGTAAACCAAGATTTCTACTCAAACTCCTCTTTTCCAATAAACACAGATGGATAGTGTGGTAATTCATTGAGATTAGTATCCAATGGTAAATCATAAATTGCTAAATAGTTTTCAGGATATAGAGCAACTAGCTCTTCATATTTAGCCTTTACCTTTTCGTGATCACTACTAGCATACAAGACTTCCACGACTGCTCCAGTCTTATCTTTTTCAACAAAAGCATTAACGATGATTTGAATCATAGACTTGTCCTAAAAATCTATCCCTTTCCCAAACTCTCCCACACTATCCGGCGCATCACTAAACAAAGTCACATGTCCCATTTTGCGGTTGTGCTTCGCTTCTATTTTACCATACATGTGGAGGTGGGCGCTTGGATTTTCTATAACATATTTTTCAGCGGTCTCGACGTGTTGGCCGAGAACATTCAGCATAACGGCCGGCGCATGCAGTTTGATAGCTGGCAATGGGGCTCCGAGAACACCTAAGATATGGGTGTCAAACTGGGAGAAGTCGCAGGCTTCGATAGAGTAGTGCCCAGAGTTGTGTGGCCGTGGGGCGATTTCGTTGACAATGATGTCATCAGCTGTCGCAAACATTTCCACACAGAGAGTTCCAGACAAGTTGAGTTGTTCTGCGATTCTCACTGCCATAGTTTTAGCCTTGTCTGCTAGACTTTCTGAAATGCGAGCAGGTACGATGGTCTTAGACAGGATATTGTTGCGGTGGATATTTTCCTGAACTGGGAAAACCGTCACGTCCTTGCCATTTCCTGACACGATGACAGAAATTTCAAGGTCAAAATTAACAAATTCTTCCAAAACGCAGTCGGCTGAATCGGCTAGTACATAGGCTTCTTCCAAGTCTGCTTCTGAACGAATGACCTTTTGCCCATGACCATCGTAGCCACCAGTCGCAGTCTTAAGGACATAGTTTTTCGATAGATCGATATCTGTCAAATCTTGACTTGAAGTCACAACCTTGTAGGGTGCTACAGTGACTTGAGCCTTGTTTGAAAGAAAGTCCTTTTCAAAAATGCGATTTTGGGAAATGCGGAGCAGATCTGTCCCTTGAGGGAGTTGTCCATCCTTGATAACCGCATCCAAACCGTCAGCATCGACATTTTCAAACTCATAGGTGAGGACATCGCAACGCTCAGCCAACTGACGCAGAGCATCCACGTCATTATAAGGCGCCACGATGATTTCCGCCACGCAAGAGGCCGGGCAATCTGCCGCAGGATCCAGCGCTATAACCTTGTGCCCCATGTAGATAGCAGAGATAGCCATCATCTGACCCAGCTGGCCGCCACCGATAATTCCGATTGTTTTAGATGAGCTCATTTGTCGACTCCTCTGCGATTTTTCCTTGCTCCTCTGCGAAATCTGCCAGTGCTGTCGCGATAGACTGATCCTCTACTGATAGGAGACGAAGGGCAAAGAGGGCAGAGTTGGTCGCACCTGCTTCACCGATAGCCATAGTTGCGACAGGCACTCCACCTGGCATCTGGACGATAGAGTAGAGCGAGTCCACACCACTAAGGGCACGCGATTTTACAGGCACACCAATGACTGGAAGGGTTGTTTTAGCTGCGACCATACCTGGCAAATGAGCTGCGCCACCTGCACCTGCGATGATGACCTTGATACCACGACTACGCGCTTCTTCGGCATGCTTGAACATGAGATCAGGTGTGCGATGGGCAGAGACAACCTTCTTCTCGTAGGCTACACCGAAGCGGTCTAGGACTTCGGCTGTTTTTTGCATGGTAGCCCAGTCGGATTTTGAGCCCATGATGATGGAAATAATTGGTTTAGTCATAATTTTTCCTTTTCTTCTTTTTGATAATGGTCTTAGGTGGTGGGGACGGAAGCAAACCTTCGGTTTCATTCCTAAACTTTGAGCCTAAGGTCTCAAAGTTTCCCTAGACCATAACAGATACTGTTCTGGTCTTTTCACCATGGCGATCATTGTCGTGTTTGGCGACTACGTCGCTTTTTTCTTATACCTTTATCTAATCGCTTTGCTTCCGATATCAGTTCGGTAAAAGAGGCCTTCTGTTTTTTGTTGGGCGAGTTCTTGGTAGATGATGTCTTGAGCTTCTTTGACGGTGTCTGCTGTGGTAACGAGCATATAGACTCGTCCGCCGTTGGATAGCAGTGCTCTGCTATTTTCCGCAAACTTAGCCCCTGCATAGTAGGTGATGATGTCGCCATCGGTTTTGGCTGGAAGCTTGACGCCCTTCTCATAATCCAGTGGGTAACCGTTTGATGCGACAACCACACCCAGAGTCACACCTTTGTCCGTCCAGGTAATGTTTGGCTCCTTGCCATCCAGAATATCTGTGATATTTTGGGCAAAATCAGAGGTTAATCGAGGCAGGATAATCTGAGTTTCTGGATCTCCGAAGCGAGCGTTAAACTCGATAACCTTAGGTCCATTAGCTGTCAAGATAAGCCCAGCATAAAGAACACCAAGATAGGGGCGACCTTCTTTAATCATCCCTTCGAGGACTGGCTTGACAATAGTCTCCACTACCGTGTCAACTACATTCTGTGCCAAGTGTGGAACTGGCGCATAGGCCCCCATACCACCCGTGTTAGGCCCTTTGTCACCATCGTAGGCACGTTTGTGGTCCTGAGCTGTTGGCATGATGTAGAACTTATCACCATTGACAAAGGCAAAGAGTGAAAATTCCTCTCCTTCAAGGAATTCCTCAATAACCACACGCGCACCTGAGTCACCAAATTTATTGTCCAAAAGCATCTCGTGAGCTGCTTCGACTGCTTGCTCGACTGTCTCAGCAACGACGACACCCTTCCCAAGCGCCAAGCCATCCGCCTTGATTACGATAGGCGCACCCTGCTTTTCGATATAGGCCTTGGCTTCCTCGAAATCTGAGAATGTGCCATAGGTTGCTGTCGGAACTCCGTATTTAACCATGATTTCCTTGGCAAAATCCTTAGACCACTCAAGTTCAGCCGCAGCCTTAGTCGGACCAAAAGCTTTGAGTCCTGCCGCATTGAAATCATCCACAATCCCAGCTGCAAGGGCGTCATCTGGACCGATAAAGGTCCAAGCAATATCGTTGGTTTTTGCAAACTCAATCAATTTAGAATGTTCGGAAATGGAGATATTTACCAACTCCAAACCATCCAGAGTCATCCCATCATTCCCAGGAGCTACAAATACTTTTTCAACGTCTTTTGACTTAAGCAACTTCTTAGCAATCGCATGTTCACGACCACCCGAACCGACAACTAACAGCTTCATTCCTCAACCTCTTTTGCGAATTATTTACTAATATTATATCACAAACGTTCGTTTTAATCTTGTTTCACTCCGCGTTTTTACGCAAAAAAGGAAAGAAACTGTTTTCTTCCCTTTAACGTTCTTAATGTCTAAAATGTCTCACTCCTGTGAAGACCATAGTCAAGCCGTATTTGTCTGCCGCTTCGATAGACTCTTGGTCACGGACGGACCCACCTGGCTGGATGATAGCCTTAATACCTGCTTTGGCAATTTCTTCCACATTATCCGCAAATGGGAAGAAGGCATCCGAAGCAAGCACAGCGCCGTCAAGGCGGTCTTTGGCTTGGTCAATGGCAATACGAACAGAAGCCACACGGTTAGTCTGACCTGGACCAACACCCAGTGTCATGTGGTCGTTGGTTACAATGATTCCGTTTGATTTGACGTATTTAATAGCCTTCCAAGCAAACTCAAGAGCTGTCGCTTCTGTTTCAGTTGGTTGGCGTTTGGTCACCACTTGCCAATCGTCTGGGCTTTCCTTGACCACATCTTGGTTTTGCACCAGAAGTCCACCGACAACACCTGTGTATTCCACTTCCACTTCGCTCGCTTCTTGAGCATCAAATGGCAAGGCAAGGA
This sequence comes from Streptococcus mitis, assembly GCF_946188685.1. Lineage (GTDB taxonomy): Bacteria > Bacillota > Bacilli > Lactobacillales > Streptococcaceae > Streptococcus > Streptococcus mitis_CC. Next base: position 46,432 of record NZ_CAMHWH010000006.1, on the reverse strand, counting down.
TACGCAAGTTTTTCTTTTTATTGGTCAAAATAGCTAGCGCCTCATCCGTATAGCTTGGCGCGATGATGATTTCAAGGAAAACACCATGCATCTTTTCAGCTGTCGCAGCATCCACCTCACGGTTAAGAACAACGATACCACCAAAGATAGACACTGGGTCAGACTCATAAGCGTAGTCCCAAGCAGTCTCGATGTCATCAGCCTGACCGATTCCACATGGGTTCATGTGTTTGAGAGCCACAACGGTTGGACGGTCTTTGAAATCACGGATGATACGAATGGCAGCGTCAGCATCACGGATGTTATTGAATGATAATTCTTTCCCGTTAAGCTGTTTTGTTGAAGCAATGGAGTAATCAGTCGGCAAAGCTTTTTGATAGAAATCCGCATCTTGTTGAGGGTTTTCACCGTAACGCATAGCTTGTTTGAGGTCATAGGTCAAAGTGAGCTTTTCAGGTTTGCTTTCTCCGACTTGAGCTGTGAAATACTCTGCAATCAAGGCATCATAAGCTGCTGTGTGACGGAAAACCTTGGCCGCCAAACGTTGGCGAGTTTCATAAGTAGTTTCTCCATTTGCTGACAATTCGTCCAAAACCACAGCGTAGTCAGCAGGATCTACCACAACCGTTACACTGGCATGATTTTTAGCTGCAGAACGAAGCATAGATGGCCCACCGATATCGATATTCTCAACCGCATCTGCATAGGTCACGCCTGGCTTGAGAATCGTTTCCTTGAAAGGATAGAGATTAACTACTACAAGGTCGATGAGCTCGATTTGATTGTCCTTGGCTACTTCCAAGTGGCTATCGAGATCACGACGAGCCAAGAGCCCACCATGGATATTTGGATGAAGGGTCTTGACACGACCATCCATCATCTCTGGAAAACCAGTCACATCATCGATAGCAATGGTGTTCACCCCAGCATTATCAAGGGCAACCTTGGTCCCACCTGTTGAGATGATGTCCCAACCAAGTTTTTTGAGTTCTTGGGCAAATTCAACAATGCCCGCTTTGTCTGAGACGCTGATTAAGGCGCGTTTAGTCATGTTTGTTCCTTTCATTTTAAAACTCTCTACCTACGCATTTTTAGATTCATAAAGTATAGGAAGACGATTACCAAGACTCCCAAAATTACTGTCAGTAAAAATCTCCCCCAATAGGGAATCTCTGGGAAGAAAAAATTTACTAGTAAACGTAGAATGATTGCCAAGGTAATCAAGGCAAGTGTTTCCAACCATTTTTTCATTTAATTGTCCAACAATTCTCTAATAACTTCCGGATACAACTTGTACTCTGCCTCATGGATGCGAGCTTCAAAACTATCAATGGTATCATCAGCTAACCGTGGCACACGGACTTGTTTGATGATCTTACCAGTGTCCACACCAGAATCTACCCAGTGAATGGTCACACCAGACTGATCCACGTCAGCATTCCAAGCATCCTCAATTCCATGAGCTCCTGGAAATTCTGGCAGGTAGGCTGGATGGATATTGATGATTCGACCTTCATAAGCCGACAATAAAGTTGGCCCAACGATTTTCATGTATCCTGCTAGACAAACCAAGGCAATCTGGTGTTCTTCCAAGAGTTCGACAAGGGCCGCTTCATAGTCTGCCTTGCTCTCAAACTCCTTGAGTTCAAAAGCATAGGACAGAACGCCGAGCTTGTCTGCACGTTCGAGCACATAGGCATCACGATGATCTGAAAAGACAAACTCCACTGGAAATTGTTCGGCAATCACCTGAAAATTTGAGCCATTACCCGAGGCAAAAACTGCTATTTTTTTCATTTGATGATGACACTTTCGTTTTCTTTCTTGACGATACGACCAATTTCATAGACTGGTTCATCCAACAATTCCTTGACACGACTTACATTTTCAGGGCTAACTGCCAGCATAAGCCCCACACCCATATTGAAGATTTCAAACATTTCCTCATGTTTGATCTGACCGTATTTTTCAAGGGCTTTGAAAATTGGAAGCACGGGAACCTTGTCTTCTTCAATCTCAGCAGCCAAGTCAGCTGCAAACATACGAGGGACATTTTCGATAAAGCCACCACCAGTGATGTGGGCAATACCGTTGACTAACTCTTCCTTGATGAGTGGCAAAACAGCCTTGACATAGATACGAGTCGGCTCAAGAAGAACTTCCTTGAGTTGCTTGCCTTCCAATTCTGGCAAGACTTCCTCACCTGTGTAGTCGGTAAAAACACGACGCACGAGTGAGAAACCATTTGAGTGAATACCACTCGAAGCAAGCCCGAGAAGGACATCACCTTCAGCTACTTTTGAACCGTCTATGATTTGAGATTTTTCAGCTACGCCGACTGCAAAACCAGCCAAGTCGTAGTCATCTTCACCATACATACCAGGCATTTCAGCTGTTTCCCCACCGATGAGGGCAGCGCCTGCCTGCACACAACCTTCTGCCACACCAGCAACCACTTGTTCTAGCTTAGCTGGTTCATTCTTGCCAGTTGCGACGTAGTCAAGGAAATAGAGGGGCTCCGCACCTGCAGCAATGATATCATTGACACACATGGCCACACAGTCCTGACCGATGGTATCGTGCTTGTCGTACTTGATAGCCAGCATGAGTTTGGTTCCGACACCGTCAGTTCCTGAAATCAAGACAGGTTCTTTAACCCCAGTCTTTGAAAGGTCAAACATACCACCAAAGCCACCCAGAGCTCCCATGACACCTGCACGCTCCGTACGAGCCACGTGCTTTTTAATCCGTTCAACAACTTCATAACCCGCTTCAACATCCACACCAGATTGAGCGTACGCATTTTTATTTGCCATTTTATTTTTCCTTTTCTTTTTTTGGGAAAGACTGCGACGTATTTTTAGATAAACAATTATTTTATCTAAAAATACTAGTCAGGTCTCTAGCTTTTGTCCCATAGGAGAAAGCCTCTACTGACAAATGCTTTAGTTTTTAGTCAGTAGTGAGACGTGGGGCATAAGCATTTTTATATTCCTTTTCTTTAATGGAGGATCTATTGTCTATTTGTAAAAACTGGTCTTTTCTTCCAAACTTCGACGATAGTCTTCTTCATAGTCGTAGAGAGGTGTTGGGTAGTCACCGTCAAAGTAAGCGACACAGAGACCACCATTTGGCGCATCCGTTTCAATACCAATTGAATCAATCAACCCCTCAACAGAAAGATAAGTCAGACTGTCCGCCCCAATGATTTGACGCGTTTCTTCGACCGTATGATTAGCCGCAATCAGCTCCTGACGGGTCTGGATATCAATCCCGTAGAAGCACGGATAAGCTAGCGCTGGACTACCAATGGCAACGTGAACTTCAGTCGCACCTGCTTCTTTCAAGAGCTGAACGATCCGACGAGAGGTTGTTCCGCGTACAATAGAGTCATCAATCATAACCACACGCTTGCCTTTTACAACACCAGAAACAGCAGATAGTTTCATCCGCACCCCTTGCTCCCGCAATTCTTGAGTCGGTTGGATAAAGGTACGTTGGGTGTATTGGTTCTTGATGAGGCCCATTTCATTTGGTAGCCCGGACTCTTCCGCAAATCCCATAGCTGCGCTGAGAGAAGAATTAGGTACACCGACCACAATATCCGCCTCATGCTTGAATTCACGCGCCAATTGCGCACCCATACGTTTACGTGCCGTATGGACATTGACACCGTGGATATTAGAATCAGGGCGAGCAAAGTAGATATACTCCATAGAGCAAATCGCTAACTGAGTATCATCTGTATAGCTGTCATACTGGATACCCTTGTCATCAATGATCACAATCTCACCTGGCTTCAAATCACGAATCCACTCAGCACCAATGACTTCAAAAGCGCAGGTTTCAGAGGAAACAACCACCGCTCCATTGGCCATTTTCCCGATAGAAAGAGGACGGAAACCATTAGGATCAAGGGCAGCAATCAACTTGTCTTCAAATAGCAAGATATAGGCAAAACCACCTTTGACAAGACTGAGTGCTTCCTTTATTTTGCCCATCAGGCTAGGATTGTGACTGCGACGAATGAGGTGAGCCAAGATTTCCGAGTCCGAAGTCGCGCTGAAAATCGCGCCTCTTTGTTCCAATTCTTTCTTGAGGGAGGCTGCATTGGTCAGATTCCCATTATGAGCCAAGCCAAACTGCATATCATGAAAACGGAAGAGGAAGGGCTGGATATTATCTACAGAAGCTTCGCCAGCAGTCGCGTAACGCACGTGACCAATCGCACCAGTTCCTGTCAATTTATCCAAATTAGCAGGATTTCTGAAGACTTCTGATAAAAGTCCCATGTCACGATGGCGCTTCAGTTGTCCTTGATCATTGGAGAGAATTCCTGCCCCCTCTTGACCACGGTGCTGAAGACTGTGGAGTCCAAAATAGGTCAATTTAGCAGCATCTGGATGTCCCCAGATACCGAAAACACCACATTCTTCATTAAGAGATTTTACTTCGTATGTCATTTTATATACCTAATTTTTATTTGTGTAGCACCAAGAGCTAAATCTACATGACTTTTACATTACTGATATTGTCTACTGGAAAAACCACAAATCTTATTTTCCAGTGAAATATTTAACCGCTGACGCGAACAGGTGCTGGTCTTTATTTCCTGGGATGTTTTGGAAGAGACCGTCTTCATAACGTTCTGAATGACCCATCTTACCGATGATTTGACCGTTCTTGCTAGTAATTCCTTCGATGGCATTTACAGAACCATTCGGATTGTACTTAGAATCCATACTTGGTTTGCCGTCAAAGTCAACGTATTGGCTGAAAATTTGTCCATTGTCACGGAGCTCTGCAAATTCCTCAGCCGTCACGACAAACTTCCCTTCACCGTGCGAAACAGGAATAGCATGGATATCACCCACTTGCACACCAGCTAACCATGGCGAGTTGGTATTGGCAATCCGAGTTTCCACCATCTTGGCCACGTGCTGGTTGGCATCATTGTAGAAGAGGGTTGGGCTAGTACTAGTGGCTTCTTCAAAGTTACCATATGGAAGAAGACCTGATTTGACAAGAGCCTGGAATCCATTACAGATACCGATAATCAAGCCACCACGAGCGATAAAGCTATCAATCGCTACACGCACTTTTTCATTGAGCAGGATGTTGACGATAAACTTGGCTGAACCATCCGGCTCGTCCGCAGCCGAGAATCCACCTGCAAAGAAGAGAATGTTTGCCTTGCCTATATTGTCAACCATAGTTTCAACTGACTTGACAATGGCTTCTTCATTCAAGGTCACGAATGGCACCAAGTTAATTTCTGCACCTTCTTTTTCGAAGGCCTTAGCTGAATCATATTCTGAGTTGGTTCCTGGGAAGACTGGGATGTAAACCACAGGTTTTTCAACCTTTTCTTTTCCTTTGATGATTACATCAGAAGTTACAGCTGGAACTTCTTCCAGTTCTTTAGCTTGGGCAAATTCAGTTGGATAAACTTCTTCTAGTTTTCCTTGGAAGGCACTGTCAAGCTTGTGTCCATCTAGCTTCACACCGTTGACAAGGAGTGTAAAGTCTGCACTTGTTTGACCAATTTTCTCTACTCCAGCGATTTCTTCAGGAGATGTGAAGACAAATCCGCCTAATTGAGCTGTTAAAGCCGTTTCAAGTTCAGGCAGGCTTACTTCTGCACCGATATGGTTCCCAAAGGTAGCAAGGGCCAAGCTTTCAAGCACACCACCGTATTTGACAGCTGATGCAGATGTTACTTTGTGGCCAGCTTGAATAGCTTCAAACTGAGCAAAGTTAGACTTAATCAAGTCAAAATCAATCTCTGCAGAGAGGGCTTGACCTGGTATGTAATAGATGTTTTCACCAGCAGTCTTGAACTCTGGAGAGAGTACCTTACGGCTATCTGCCGTCGTCACTCCAAAGGCTACCAAGGTTGGTGGTACGGTCAATTCTTCAAAGGTCCCAGACATAGAGTCCTTACCACCGATAGATGGCAAGCCAAGTTGGATTTGTGCTTCGATAGAACCTAGAAGAGCTGCTACTGGCTGACCAAAACGCTCAGCTTGTTTGTCCATGCGCTCGAAATACTCTTGGTATGAGAAACGAGCCTTAGACCAGTTTGCACCAGCAGCAACCAAACGAGCAGTCGCTTCGATAACCGCATAGGCAGCACCGTGGTATGGAGACCATTCTGCCACATATGGATTGAATCCTTGAGCCATGACTGATGCAGTATGAGTCACACCGTGCTGAACTGGCAATTTTTGCACAGAAGCCTCAGTTGGTGTGAGTTGGTAACGACCACCAAGTGGGTGATTAACCGTTGAGCGTCCAACAGAGCAGTCAAAGATAGTCTGTAATCCTTTTTGACTCGCATGGTTGAGGTCAGATAGAACCGTAAGGGTATCTGCTTCAAGTGTGTCAGCAGATGTTTGACGTTCTTCTGGGAGTGTGACATCCTTGTCCACAACCTTTGCATCAACGACCACGCGCACACCGTTTGTATCAAGGAAACGACGCTCCAAGTCCACAATTGTCTCACCATTCCAATGCATAACCAGATTTGGTTTTTCAGTCACTGTCGCAACCACAACAGCATCAATATTTTCTTTGTTACATTCCGCAACGAAGGCATCTACATCCTCAGGACGAACCACGACCGCCATCCGTTCTTGTGATTCAGAGATTGCAATTTCGGTGCCATTCAAGCCTTGGTATTTAAGAGGAACCTTGTTGAGGTCGATTTCAAGACCGTCTGCCAATTCACCGATAGCCACACAGACACCACCAGCGCCAAAATCATTTGATTTTTTGATAAGGCGAGTCACATCGCCATTACGGAACAGACGTTGAATCTTGCGTTCTTCGATAGCATTCCCTTTTTGAACTTCAGCTCCAGCAGTTTCCACAGACTCAACCGTTTGAACCTTAGAAGAGCCCGTCGCACCACCGACACCATCACGTCCAGTCTTACCTCCAAGAAGGATAATGACATCACCCGATTCCGGTTTTTCACGGACAACATTGCCCTTAGGAGCCGCACCAACAACAGCACCAAGCTCCATGCGTTTAGCTACAAAGCCTGGGTGGAAGTATTCACGAACGTAGGTTGTTGCAAGCCCAATCTGGTTACCATATGAAGAATAACCATGAGCCGCTGTTTTAGAAATGACTTGTTGTGGCAATTTCCCAGCGCGAGTTTCTGAAATCGGTGCGGTAATATCACCCGCACCTGAGATACGCATAGCTTGGTAGACATATGAGCGACCTGACAATGGGTCACGAATGGCTCCACCGATACAAGTTGCCGCCCCACCAAATGGCTCAATCTCAGTTGGGTGATTGTGGGTTTCATTTTTGAACATGAGGAGCCAAGGTTCCTTGATACCATCAACGTCCACTTCGATTTCTACTGAGCAGGCGTTTATTTCATCAGACACTTCCATATCGTCCAAACGTCCATTAGCACGCTCATAACGACCGAAAATAGTCGCCATATCCATCAAGGTTTGTGGTTTTTCAGAACGCCCCAACTCATCACGCATGGCAATATACTTGTCATAGGTTGACTGCAATTGCTTTTGGAATTTCGATGCGGAGAAGTCAATGTGTTTCAACTCTGTCTCAAAAGTTGTGTGACGGCAGTGGTCAGACCAGTAAGTGTCCAAAACCTTGAGTTCTGTTTCCGTCGGCACGCGCTCGATTGACTTGAAATAGTCTTGGATAAAGAGCAAATCATCCACTTCCATGGCCATCCCTTGCTCAGCCTTGTAGCGAGCAAAGTCTTCTGCTGTATAGCTTTCAAAGAAAGTCAATTTTGGAATGGTCTTATCTGACTCTGAAAATTCCTGCTTGGCAATCCCTGTCGTGATGTCTTTGAAACGAGAATCAACTGGATTGAGCAGGTAGTTCTTGACCGCTTCCAACTCAGTCGCATCAATATCTTTATTGACTAAGTACAGTTGGGCTGTGTTGACTGTCACGTCACTCGAACTTCCCAACAAAAGCAAGGCTTCTTGCGAAGAAGCTGCACGCTGGTCAAACTGCCCTGGCAGGCTTTCAGTAGCAAAGAAAGCATAGTTGGTAAGATCCGCCTGCACAGCCGCTTCGTCCAAAACATGGTCTGTCACCTGCTCAGAGAAAATGTGTTTCTCTGCAGGTGCAAACAGGTCCTCAGCCAAGTCAAATACATCATAAACCTGCACGATACGAATACTTTTCAAAGTTGACAATCCCAAGTTATGCTGGAGTTCTCTAACCAAACTCTCTGACTTGACCTGAAAATCAGCCTTTTTCTCAACAAAAATACGTTTATCCATCAATCCTTATTCCTTTATTTCAGCTCTTACAATGTTCCAACGACCTTGAGGTTGTTATTTCAATTCTTGCAACTTTTCCCAGACAATCTCGTAAACGTCTGTTAGTTCTCCCAATCCCCTACGGAGTGAAAAGGTCTGGGGGACCTTTTCAGCCTGAGTCCTTTTAGTTGAGAGACGAAGGTTTTCCATTGCAAACAGATTATTTCAAACCTTGCAGCTTCTCCCAGACAACTTCGTAAACGTCTGTTAGCTCTCCTAATCCCCTACGGAAAACATCCTTATCCATGTGGTTGCCATCCGCATCCCACAAACGGCAGTTATCTGGTGAAAATTCATCTGCTAAGATAATCTTGCCATCCTTGTCAAAACCGAACTCTAGCTTAAAGTCAATCAACTTGAGGCCAATCTCAGCAAACCAGACTTTCAAAAGTTCATTGATACGACGGGTTTCTTCCTTCAAGTAGGCAATCTGCTGGTCATCCGCAATCTTTAGGAATTTCACATGCTCGTCATTGATAAATGGATCATCCAAATCATCATTTTTATAGTAAAATTCGACAATCGGAGTTTCAAATGCAACACCTTCGTCTACACCAAAACGTTTTGAAAAGGAACCAGCAGTATAGTTTCGGAGCACGACTTCCAAAGGAATAATCTTAACCTTTTTATTAAGTTGTTCCGTGTCTGAAAGCTTCTCCACAAAGTGAGTCGCCACACCAGCCGCATTTAATTTCTCAAAAATAAAAGATGAGATCTGATTATTCAACACTCCCTTACCTGCAATCTGCTCCTTCTTGACACCATTGAAAGCAGTCGCCTGGTCCTTGTAAGTTGAAATAATAAGATTTTCATCCTCAGTTGTATAGATATCTTTAGCTTTTCCCGAATAGATCAATTGTTTTGACATTTTAAAGTTCGCCTTTCGTATTACTTGAGCACATTCTACCATAAAAAACCTAAAATTACAAGAATTTAACCGAATAAATAATGTAGTAACTTCAAAAATCATAAAGAAAAAACTGCAAGAAGAATCTTTCTCACAGTTTTAAAATCATTTAACTCTAAAAACACGAACATTACTCTTTGTTCAAAAATTGATCTAAATAATAACGTAGGTAACTTTTCTTGCCCGTAATCATCTGCAGGCGACCTTCCACCCCGTACCGAAGTTTTTCAGCCTGCTCCGAAGTTAGATTAGTCTCCGCCTCGATTTTAAAGAAATTCCCTTTTTCAGTCTTAGTAGCTGTCGCATCAATACTTGTAATAGTAGAATCTAGGAAAATTTGATTCTTGGCATCATGAGTCGTAGTATAGCGAACAGAATCACCGACCTTGATCCTTGCTACATCTTTTGAACTTAGATAAGCTGTGAGTTTGGCTTTCCCTTCTTTTTCCAAGAACGGATAGAGTTGGGCTAGTAGAGTCCCCTCTGCTACCATGGTAGAATCACTGGTCTCAGGATTAAGATGAAGAACTCCATCCTCACTCGCCGTAATTTTCCCCTTGTCTAAAAGATTTCCCTGAACCTTCTTGCCTGACTCTGCTTCCAAGATTTTCTGGTCTAGAAGGGTCAATTCCTGACCAACCTTTGCCAAGTGTTGGGATTTGAGAGACTCCAATTGACTGCTTAAGCCTGACGCATAGGCTTGCTGGGTACCTGAACCTGCATACTGAACACGGTAAGTAGCAAGACTAGATTCTAACTGAGAAAGCTGCGCTTCAACTTGCGCCACTGCCTGAGCCTTAGCTTGCGGATTTTCCTCACCCTGAGACTTGTAGGACTGGTAGAGAGAGTAGGCTAGATTCTGATTGGCCAAGGAAGCGCCTGTTTCAATAGCTGACTTAGCTGTCTGGTAATCGCGAATTTTAGCCTCTGTTTGGCTGATGAGGTTGCCGATTTCGGCTTGGGTTTGGCTAGCTGCTGCATTCTGGGACGCGATGGTCTCATTTTGTTGCGATGTACTAGCCCTAAGACTGCCTGCTTGACTGATGTAGTCGCGAAAGGTGGCTTGGTAGCCAAATTTATCCTCCTCTGGAAAGTGGTTCTCCCCTTCTTGCAGACTTTTTTGTAAATACTCCAATTGCTTTTTTTGATCCTTAAGCATGTCCAACTGACTAGCATAGGCCTCCGCTTGGACACCTTCCGCCCCTTCCTGGTATTGAACCAAAATATCCCCCTTCTTAACAAACTTATTTTCTTCCAAATGATTGACAAGAATGCGATTGTTGCTAGTTGACTGGATATTTGCAAGGATACGACTAGGCTCGATAGTAGCTCTAGTAGACAAACTCATCTCCTTCTCTACCAAAGTTGCAAAACCAAGCAAAAACACGAGCAGAAGGAACATGGGGACAATCACCCGACTGGAAAAATTATGGTAACGACGATTATAAAACTCCGCACTTTCTAAAAATTCTGGTTTCATCCTCTCCTCTTTCTAACTATTCACCAAGTGGGCATAAAACCCACCCTGTGCAAGTAAATCAGCATGCTTTCCTTCTTCGACAATCTTGCCCTGATCCAAGACAACAACTTTCTCTGTCCGCTCAGCAATGGTCAAGCGGTGGGCGATGAAAATCAAGGTCTTGTCTAAAGCCATAAGATTATCGACAATTCGCTTCTCTGTCAGAATATCCAAACTGCTAGTTGCCTCATCCAAAATCAAGACCGGCGCATCTGTCAAGAGAGCACGCGCCAGAGCAATTCTCTGACGTTGACCACCTGAAATCCCTGCCCCATCCGAAGTCAATTCTGTCTGGTAATTCAGTGGCATGCGCTCAATGTCCTCCCGAATCTCTGCCAACTCGACCGCCCGTAAGATATCCTCTTGAGTCGTTCCCTCCTTGGCTCCAAGGAGAAGATTCTCCAAAATCGTTCCGTTAAAGACATAGGGCTGTTGAGGCAGATAGTTGATATACTGGCGCAGGGCTTTTTTGTCAATCTGATTGAGATTGACACCACTCAAACTAATCTCTCCCTGACTTGGATCGTAAAAATTAACCATCATCTTAGCCAAAGTCGTCTTACCTGACCCTGAAATCCCCACAAAAGCCACCTTAGAGCCTTGGGGAATGGTAAAATTGATATCTGACAAGACGTCTCGACCATAGCCATACTTGTAGGAAACCTGCTTGAAGGTCATATCTCCCTTCATCAAGCTCAAATCCTCAACCGTTTTCTTCTCCTCAAACTCAGAAGCTACCAGATAAACCTCATTTAGACGGTTATTGGCAACCTGCGCTGTCTGAAGCTTGGTTTGCAGATTGATGATATTTTCCAAAGGATTGGTAAAGTAAACCAGCAAGGTATTATAGGTAATCAACTGCCCCAAACTCATCTTGCCATCCATGACCAGAACAGCCCCCATCCAGAGAATGCCGACATTGAGCAAGAGATGGGCAACTTTTTTCAGAGCCTTTTGCTGACTCTCTGCCCGACTATAGGTAAAGGATTTTTTCAGATAATCCACAAATTCCTTGTCAATTTTTTGGTAACGCTGACTTTCACTGGTCAAAGACTTGATAGTCTCAATACCGTTGATGTCCTCGATGATAGAGGAAGACAGAACTGCATTGGCTTCCATGGTATCCCGATTCATCTTTTCAAACGGCTTCATAAAGGCAAAGATAATCACTGTATAGATAGGAAGTGCCAATAAGGTCATGAAAAAGAGATTGGTATTTTGTGAAAATAAAACAAGGGAAATAATGACAACCGTTGACACATCCAAGAAAATCGAAAGAATGGTCGAAGCCAACGCATCGATGATACTGTTAGCATCCGTGAAACGAGACACGATTTCCCCTGTCCGACGTGTCGCAAAAAAGGACATAGGCAGGTGAAAAACATGCTTGATATAGGACAAAATCACATCAATCGATAAGCGTTGCCCCAAAACAAGTAAGAGATACTCCTGAGCGTAAGACAAAATCTGCTGAAGAATATAAACAATCACCAGCCCAATAGAAATAATCCCCAGCGTCGAACGCATCTGATCTGGCACATAGGTATCAATGATAGACTGTAGATAATAAGAACCCACAATGTTAATCAAGGTTACCAAGAGTGTCGCCAAAACGATATTGGCAATCAAGCCACGCTGCTTCACTAATATAGGGATAAAAGAGAGCAGGCCATTCTTTTGATCCTTATGAGGCTTGTAGTCTGGACTAGGTGCCATAAACAGAGTCACTCCTGTCCATTCTTCCGCAAAACGCTCACGTGGCAGTTTGGTCAATTTCACCCCAGGATCTGGGTCGGCAATATGAATGCTATCCTTATCCTGCCCAGTCACCACATAGTAGTGGAGCAATTTCCCTTCCTTAAGCACATGAGCAACAAAAGGAAAAGTCAAATCTGGCAAGTCAAAAAGCGTCATATCCGCCTTAATTGCTCGCGTCTCAAAACCAATCTCCTCTGCCACCTTGACCAAGCCCAAAGCCGTCGTCCCATCCATGGTCGTCTTGGCCAATTCTCGTAAGTGAGCTAAAGAATAGTAACTACCATAGTAGCCAAAAACCATGGCTAATGAAGCTACACCGCAGTCCATCTGATCCACCTGCGGACGATAGTGACGTTTCCCAAATTTCATATTCAACTCCTTTTCCTAAACTCATCTGATAATAACTATCTTACCCCAATCCCAAAACAAAAACTGGACTTCCTTCCCAAATGCTCCTATCTACCTCCCAACTGCACTTTTCGGATAAAAAAATAGGCAGAACAAACGTCATGCCTACTAAAAATATGGTATGAAAGGAAATTGATGTTTTACTGACACCCTAGGCAAGATTGGGATAAATAAATCATTGATAGTAACATTTACGACATCCTATTTATTACTACAATTTCCAATGTCCCTGCTATTTCTAAGCCGTCTCTGGTATGATCTATTCATGGTCAGAATAGATAACACCGTTCTAAATTACGATTCATAGTTACTCCTTTTAAACTCCATTGTGATGCATCCTTAGATTCTACCCCAGCCATTTTTCAGCGAAGGCTAACAAGTCATTCTTAACTGTTCACCCTACTTGCTTTTTATTGGCCTTATATCCTAGATAAAAGAGCCCAAATAAAACAGGGTAAATTTCTAGATAAAATAGGGTATTGATCGGATTTTTCAAAATCAAATACGTTGCGATGTAGATTATGAGCGATACGATAAAATACCCCTCAGCAAAACCTAATAAAAATGTTTTCATAATAGACTCCTATTTGTCTGACAAGAATATTTGATTATTTTTTGACAAATCTTTGCGAAAAATACCAAAATATGCTGAGAAAAGCAAACCAACCAAAGTCCATTGCCAATTAAAGGATACTAACGAACCTGTACGAATCACATGAAGCGCGACATTAAGAGTTATTCCCAACAAAGGAAATATCGTGGCTAGTTTAGGTAACAATGTATTGAGATTAAGGTTGCGACTGTTCATTATCTAACGCCCACGACGAGCAAAATCTGAACCAAATTTGTAACCAGCATTAAAAATTTGTACAGCAGCATTCAGTACTCCTGCAATCCCAACTGCTTCGGCAAGACCAAAACCACCTTTTGTTCCCACTAATTCATCGTCAGATAATTGATAAAATTGTTCTAAGTTCATATTCGTCATTACTCCTTTGTATTATATTTTATTGCTATGTAAATGATTAAAATGAGTATTGGATAAGTAAATACTTCTGAAATATCCATAAAATTTACACTATACTGTCCTGATAATATTTTATAGTCAATTAAAATTTGAACGATAGTAAAAATAATACGTAGCGATAACAATACCCCTAATAATATCACTTCTTTTTTTAAAAACATAGAAATGCCTCTCTGACTACAATCAGATTATGGTCTATTCGCATAATACCCTAAAGCTGCTCCTCCAGCAAAAAGCGCTGCTGCTCCACCTGCTACTGCTGCACCTATCTTCCAGATAGACACTCCGGCGACTACAAGAGGCAATGCTCCCCCATCCACATTCACCAACTCTTCTTCTGTAAGAGCTACAAAGTTCTGTTCCATTTTGTCAAAATTTGTCATCTTTTTCTCCTCTTGTCCTATTTTTTCTAAATCTTATCCTCTAAAAAATGGAGTTCCAATAAATACACTACGTAACAATAGACCTGTAATTAAACCCCGTTGATAACTTTCCTTGCTACCACCCACCAGCAAAGCTAAGTCGCTTTCCTTTAATACTTCAATAGTATATTTATCATTCATTTCATTCATCGCTTATCCCCTAAAAACCTAAACCTCTACGAAATCCAACGTACCAATCTGCGAGGGTCTTCGTCCAATTTTCTCCACCTTGAATATCGGTCAATTCTTCCGAAGTTAGCTCAACAAATCCATAATAATGTTCTTTCATTATTTTATTCCTTTCTTTTTTCCTCTCACTTATCTATTCGAAAAACAATCCGAAAATGAACAACTAAATTAAATTAAATTTTATTTAAAAAATAATTTAATGAACCACGGATACAAGATTGGTAGATACATAAACCAGGCTCCTTTCCTTTTCCTCTTACTTATCTATTCGAAAAACAATTCGAAAATACACAACTAAATTAAATTTATTTGAAAAATAATTTAGTAAACCACGGATAAAAAATTGGTAGATACATGAACTAGGCTCCTTTCCTTTTCCTCTTACTTATCTATTCGAAAAATAATTCGAAAATGTACAACTAAATTAAATTTTATTTAAAAAATAACTTAATAAACCACGGATAAAAAATTGGTAGATACATAAACTAGGCTCCTTCCTTTTCCTCTTACTTATCTATTCGAAAAAGAAGTCAAAAAAATAAGAATATCAGAAAATTTTCCGACATTCTTATTGATAAACTCATCCAAGTCTAACAGATATTAGACATTGAGATGTTTTTTAAGTGTTCTTCTGGCTGTTCGTGATACGGGGAAATGCAAACCTTCTAACAGGGTCACTTCTGTCGCAGTCATCTCTTCAATAGCCTGTAAACTGACCAACGTATTGCGATTGGCATAGACAAAGTAATCTTTTTCAGCCTTGGCAGCAATATCCTTGAGACTGCCATAAATGGTCTTGATAGAATGATTAGCATAATAGACCTTGATACGGTGGGATTCCACTGAAGTTTCAAAGGCTAAAATCTCATGGTAGGGCAGAGTAAAGCCCCGTCTTCCCTCAAAACTATAGGTGAAGAGACGCATATTTTCCCTCTTGTCCACTGCCAGTACATAGTCCAGACAGCGCTCCAGCTGATGACGGTAATCCTCCTCAGGCTGATCCTTGGAAATAAAATCCAAGGCAGACAAGTGGTAGCGAAAAGCTAGAGGCAAGGCCTCCGAGTGCGTGGACACAAAGACAATGCTTGTAAAAGGATCCCGCTCCCGAACCTGTTGAGCAACCTGAAAGCCCCGTTCACGCTCTCCATCAATCTCTAAATCCAATAAATAGAGCTGGTAATGGTCAAAATACTGGGAATACTTTTCAACGTCTCCATAGTTTTTGGCAATATCAATTTCCAATCTTAAATTACGAGAGCGACCGATATCTAGTAAAGTCTGCTCTATCCGTCCTTGCTGGACTCTATCGTCTTCCAAAACTAAAATTCTCATTCCTCTCCACCTCGTTTCTCATCCTTAAATGGCAATTCTAAATCTTGTCTAAAAGTCATCTCTCCTAGCTGGGTATCTAAGTTCAAATCATAATGAAAAACCATGTCCTCCAAGGTCGCTAAGCCCAGTCCACTGTGGTTTCCCTTGGTCGAATAACCCTTTTGACTGAGAATACTGGGATTCAGTTCTTCTTTCTTACGAGTGTTTTCAATGATAAAACGGACACTCCTATCGCCTGCCAATAAAGCAACCCGAATCTGCGGATTTTCAGCCTCACTAGCTGCCTCCAAGGCATTTGTCGTGAGGATAGAGAGGATACGGATAGCCTCCAACATCGGCAATGCTAGTTCTTCTACGACCCCCACCGTCTCCAAACTAAAATGAATTCCTTGCTTATCAGCCACAATCATGGCTTTTGCCAAGGTATTGCGAATAGCTATATCATGGATATTGTGAAGATTAAAGGCTGTGTAATCTGCCTTTCTCAGCTTTTCATTTGTCTTTAGAAAGACATCTTGATAAATGGTAGACACCTCAGCCATGTCTCGATTCGCTATGGCAGGCTCCATGCTGGCGACAATCCCTGCAAAATCATGACGGAAACCTCGAACTTCATCATAGAGATGACCCAGCTTATCCACCATCCCTTGCAAGGAACGATTTTCATCTTCTTGTCTCTGAATGGTCTGCTCATCACGATAAACCTGCTCCAAATGCTTAATGTAAAAGAGCCAAGAGAAAAATAGGATGAAAATCAGGAGAGAAATGGTCGTATCAAATCGAACGTAGAAAGGATTACATCCTCCAGACATGATGGATGAAAACAGTCTGAAACCAAACAATAAGGATAAGATCCACATACTTTTCGTCACTAACGATTGAAATTTATCTAAAAATAATATATTGAAATCAATTCCCCATCGTCTTAAAATGACAACAGACAAAAACAACGAAATCAAACTAAATACAGAATCAAATCCACTATGCAAGAAATCAGATAGTTCAGAGTAGTCAAATATCAATCGTATTATAAATGTCAAAACCAAATATCGAATACTTTGATAAAACATAAATAGATAAAGGGCAAGAAAGAGAGCTTCCTTCTTCTTTTTCTTTAACACAATCCAAAATATTATATAAAAGAATAATAAATTGGCAACATGCAAGAAACTCGGAAAAACGAAGGTAGCAAATAGATGAAAAACTACCCAAAGAAATATAGAGCGTTTGTCATAAAATGCTTTAGAGAGTTGACTACCTAGATAAATCGGAGGAGCTAAAATATTGATTAAAATCAATATAAACACTAAAAATTCAAGTAATATAATCATAAATCCGTTTAATTAACCCATTAGTAGCAAAACACTAGCTTTGCTTTGGGAATAGATATCACCAACTGTAAATATCTTCAAATTGTTCCAATTCTACAAATGTATTTTTCATTTTCACGACAAACTCCTTTTCATAATTTTATATCCTCTCTATCCCCTTATAAATCCACAAAAGGCCTTAGTTTCTTTTAAAATACAAGAAATCTAAAGCCTCTTGAAAATGATTTGCACATTTTAATTTTATATTCGTTGTGAAGATTGCTTATCTATTTATTTTACCACAAGAACCTTGTAATATTCATACTTATTTGGCTGTGTAATCTTAATTTTTTGACCATAGAAACCATCGATTTCTTTGTCAAAATAATCTGAAAATCTTGATGGCAAGCGTTTCATCTTAAGAACCTCACCAGATTGGTCTGCATATACAAGGAAATGATAGTGGGTTGTAGCCATACCATCATCAATCAGTACAAAGTAACCTGTTTTGAGCTTACCTTGTCCATTATCTAAATAGTATAGTTTATTGTTATTGATTGTGAAGTGAGCAGATAGTCTAAGTCGTACACCTGGGTCTTCTAGATAAAGATCATTGCCAACTTTTTTGATTTCTGATCTAGTTGTCATCTCTGGAAGTGGTAATACTCTACGACCATCTGCTCCAAAGTAATATCGACCTGGTAGATTTTGGAAATTACGAATAACAGCTTTAGGATCAATTTCTTGTCCTTCTTCTTTATTATCTACTAAAGCTAAGGTTGTATTTGCAACCTCATCCCCATATTTGTCGGAAAACTTCTTGAACTCAGGTTTGATATACCAAGTATTTTTAGCCACGATAACATCAGTATAGTTATGTCCGTCAAATTTTGATGTAATCAGATACTCATATCCATCACCTAAACGGACGATATCATCATCTTTATAAGGGCTATTTTTTAAAGTCAACATATAGCCATCCTTACCAATGATATAACTTTCTCCATCGCTGGCTGGAACAGCTCTGTCTGCGACCATAGCACCTGATTTTTCAAAGTAAGACCATTCACCATTTGCAGTCGCCCATCCTGTTGCCATAGCGCCACTGCCTTTGAGGTAATACCATGTAGACCCTTCTTTGTACCAACCAGTACGCATAGCACCACTATCTGCTAGTGAATACCATGTATTGCCTTCCTTGTACCAGCCAGTACGCATAGCGCCACTATCTGCTAGGGAATACCATGTATTTCCGTCTTTGAGCCAGCCTGTCTGCATTTTACCAGCGCTATCGAAGTGATACCAAGAGCCAGCATTTTGCACCCATTTATTTTTAGCGAGACTGCCATCTTGAGAAAGATTCCAGTCAACACCATTTTTAACCCAAGTATCTGCAGCCTGTGCTTGGTTGATAGATAAAAGTAGACCAGCACCTACAAGCAGACCAAGAGTGAGTAGTTTAGATTTTTTCATAGCCATTTCCTCCTATTCTATAGCGAAATGAACATGACTTCCTAGTAAACAAAGCTGTTCGCTTTTTCGTTTTACTCTGTCAGACGTCTTATCTCACAACAGAAACATTTCCTGTCTTACTATCGATTTTAACAGTTTGACCGTAGAAACCGTCAATTTCTTTATTAAGATAATCTGAAATTCCTGTTGGCAATCGTTTCATTTTAAGAATTTCACCAGATTGGTCTGCATAAACAAGAATATGATAGTGATGATAGCTTGGTCTATCATCAATCAATGCAAAATAACCTGTTTTGAGTTTGCCATTAGCACCATCTAAATAGTATAGTTTATTATTATTGATTGTGAAGCTGGTAGCTCCAAGAAGAAGTCGTGCACCCGGATTTTCTAGATAGACATCATTTCCAACTTTTTTAATCTCTGAATAGGTGGTCATTTCTGGTAAATTTGTTACGCGACGACCATCTGCCCCAAAGTAATACCTGTTTGGTATGTTTTGGAAATTTTTCACGACAGCTTTAGGATTAATTTCTTGTCCTTCTTCCGTATTATCTACTAAAGCCAACATCGTATTGGAAACTTTATCTCCATATTTATCAGAAAACTTCTTAAATTCAGGTTTTATGTACCAAGCATTTTTTTCAACAATGACTCCATCTTTTGTATAAATAAGGTGATAATCATAACCATCAGACAAAGTAACAATATTTGTGATAATTGTATCATCCTCTTGAGATTGTTCAACCTGACTAGGGAGTTTGGTTAACAGATAGCCATCCTTACCAATGACATAACTTTCTCCATCGCTTGCTGGAACAGCTCTGTCTGCGACCATTGCACCTGATTTTTCAAAGTAAGACCATTGACCATTTGCAGTCGCCCATCCTGTTGCCATAGCGCCACTGTCTTTGAGGTAGTACCAAGTAGACCCTTCTTTGTACCAACCTGTGCGCATAGCGCCACTATCTGCTAGTGAGTACCATGTATTTCCGTCCTTATACCAGCCAGTGCGCATAGCCCCACTATCTGCGAGCGAATACCAAGTGTTACCGTCTTTGAGCCAGCCTGTCTGCATTTTCCCAGAACCGTCAAAGTGGTACCAATAACCAGCATTTTGTACCCATTTATTTTTAGCAAGACTGCCATCTTGAGAAAGATTCCAGTCAGCACCATTTTTTACCCAAGTATCTGCAGCCTGTGCTTGGTTGATAGATAAAAGTAGACCAGCACCTACAAGCAAACCAAGTGTAAGTAGTTTAGATTTTTTCATAGTTATTTCCTCCTTTATTGAATAGTTATAAAAAGATATTTTTCCATCATAAACATTCTACATAACTCCTAATAATCCTTAAGAGTCAACCAACACCTTCTTTCTATCATCATTGCCCACCCCACACCTTTATGATATACTAAATATAAATATTTTCTTAAAACTTCTACTTTTGGAACATTTTTGGAGGCAAAAATATGCGGTGGGATATTGGTTCAGTTTATAAATACATTCGTAAGTCAAAAGGGATTACACAAAATGAAGTCTGTGGTGACTACATTACTCATTCTAACTTATCGAAGTTTGAAAATAATCATTCTACTCCTAGGTATGATACTATGGAGTTACTTTTGAGGCAAATTGATATGAGTTTCGATGAATTTCATTATATTTGTCAACATTACCAAATGGATTCTCGTAAGAAATTATTTTCAGAATATTATCAAGTCATTTCTTCACCTAATCTAGAAGAAATGAAGACACTGCTATCAAAATGTCAAATTTATCTAGATGAAGTGCAGAATGATATCCCAATAGAACATGCTGTGAAAGAACTAACCATTTTTATAGAAGTGATTGAAAATCAGTTTTCCGATAAAGCTCAAGCCTTGGCTGAGGAGTTATGGAAAGAATTGGAAAAAAGAGATCAGTGGTTCCTCTCAGATTTACGATTGCTAGTGATGATCATTTTCCATTTCCCTATTGATTCACTAGAAATGCTACGTCAAAGACTTGTAAAATCTCTAAATAAATACACAGATTATCGTCCAATTCAAAGTATTCATTACTCCATTCTAGCCAATATGACACGAATGTACCTTGAAGCAGGGAAGAAAGATGACTGTCTATGCTTAATTCAAGAATGTCTTGATTTAGCAAAAATATTGAAACGATACGATTTATTAGGTGTAGCTCAAGTACGTCTGGGAATTGTTAATGAAGATCATACTATGATTAATAAAGGATTATCCTTACTCGAATCAACAGATGAAAGTCGATTACTAGAAGAAATGAAAAGAGAAGTTCGTGATTATTATCAAGCAGATTTTTTTGAAACAGAGACCAAACAGTAACTATTACTTTATGAATAAAAGCGAACATGACTTCCTAGTATACAAAGCTGTTCGCTTTTTCGTTTTACTCTGTCAGATAGTTTATTTCACAACAGAAACATTTCCTGTTGAACTGTCGTATCGAACAGTTTCTCCATAAAAACCGGAAATTCCTTTTTCAATATAATCACGGAAATCATTAGGCAAAACTTTCATCTTCACGATTTCACCAGATTCATCTGCATAGCCCAAAATATGGTGATCTTTAGATAATAATCCGTCCATAAACATTATGAAATATCCAGTTACAAGTTTACCATTATAATCATTGGCAGCTCTTAGATAAAGTTTATTGTCATTAATTGTAAATCCAGATATGTCTAGACTAATAACTGGACTTGAGTTTTTAAGATAAAGTTCAGACCCAACTTTTTGAATAGGGAAGTGAGTAGTGAATTCTGGTAGATTCGCAACCTTACGTCCATCTGCTCCAAAGTAATACTTATTTGGTAAGTTTTGGAAATTCTTTATGACAGCTTTAGGATCAATTTCTTCCCCTGGTTTTTTATTATCAGTAATGGCATCTAAAGTATTTCGTTTTATATCGCCAATCTTTTGATAAGAAAAACGTTCAACAATAGGTTTGATATACCAGGCATTCTTTTCGATAACAACTCCATCTTTCTTATGAACAAGGTGATAGTCATAACCATCAGACAAAGTAACGATATCTGTAATAACTGTATCATCAAAAGGATCTTGTTCAACTTCACTTGGAAGTCTGGTTAACATATAACCATCCTTACCAATGACATAACTTTCCCCATCGCTTGCTGGAACAGCTCTATCTGCTACCATAGCACCTGATTTTTCAAAGTAAGACCATTGACCATTGGCAGTCGCCCATCCTGTTGCCATAGCGCCACTGTCTTTGAGGTAATACCATGTAGACCCTTCTTTGTACCAACCTGTACGCATAGCGCCACTATTTGCAAGTGAGTACCAGGTGCTACCTTCCTTGTACCAGCCAGTACGCATAGCGCCACTGTCTGCGAGCGAATACCATGTATTCCCATCTTTGAGCCAGCCTGTCTGCATTTTACCAGAACCGTCAAAGTGGTACCAAGAACCTGCGTTTTGTACCCATTTGTTTTTAGCGAAACTGCCATCTTGTGAAAGATTCCAGTCAGCACCATTTTTAACCCAAGTATCTGCAGCCTGTGCTTGATTGATTGACAAAAGCAGACCAACACCTGCAAGCAAACCAAGAGTGAGTAGTTTAGATTTTTTCATAGCCATTTCCTCCTAAAATAGATAAATCCAAAGCAAGAAAATCAAATAGAAACGAAGTCAAAATAGATGTCAGGTTCATGAACCTGAACCATAAGATCTCCTAACATTTCCAAGAATATAAGATAGAGACTAGTTTATCAAAAGTACATAGCCATCACCTTCCCCCAACTATAAAATAAATCCTTTTTTATATCTACATTATAGTCCTGTAAAAAAGGAAAGTCAATTAAAATTGTGACTATATTAACAATTTCATTCTAGCAGAAACTCATTGATATTTTCATTTGATCTTTATTTCTTATTTCCTTTTTGGAGATTGATTTTTCTGACTACATTATATCCTTTATTTGTTTTCATATCTCTCCTGTCCCTAGAAAGACTAAATCTGTTCCTAAACGGTCACTTGAACCAAAGAAAAATTCCAAAGCAAATGCCTTGGAACTCCTTATCTTTATTTTGCTTGAATGATTTTAACCACATCGCCTACACTTTGGAGTTGATCAATTTCCTCGTCACTGATTTCGATACTAAATTCATCTTCCAGTGTCAAGATAAACTCCATCAAGTCAACTGAGTCAGCATCCAAATCGTCTTTCAGACTCAAGGATTCTGTCACGACAAAGTCCTCTCCCTGTCGCTCTTGGATAATGGTCACAATACGGTCAAAAATTTCTTTTTCTGTCATCTCTTTTATTCTCCTGAAAATTCACGCGCAGTCTGGGCAACTACGTCTGTCTCTAGCATGGTACGAATCTGGCGGATTGTACTATAAACAGCCTTGGCATCGCTTGAGCCATGAGTCTTGACAACCGGTGCCTTGACACCAAACAAGACCGCTCCACCAACATCTGAGTAGTTGAGCTGTTTTTTCAAACCTCTGAGGCTGTCCTTTAGAAGAAGGGCACCTAGTTTCGCTCGGAGACCACCACCTGTAATAGCGGTCTTGAGCAAGCCCATGATTCCCATGGCTGTCCCTTCAATGGATTTGAGCACAGCGTTTCCCGTGAAACCATCTGCCACAACAACATCCGCAACGCCATTCATCAAATCACGTGCTTCCACGTTTCCGATAAAGTTCAAACTCTTATCAGCTACTAGCAAGTCATAAGTTTCCTTACGAAGCGGGTCACCCTTGCTACTCTCTGTTCCGTTGTTGAGCAAGCCAACACGTGGTTGCGCAATGCCTCGGACATTTTTAGCATAGAAGGAGCCTAGAACCGCATATTGATGGAGGTGCTGAGCTGTATTTTCCGCATTAGCACCGAGGTCCAGCATGTCAAATCCCTTCCCATCTACAGTCGGCAAAGTCGACATAAGCCCTGGCCGATCAATATTCTTGATACGACCCACGATGAAAAATCCTGCTGCTAGTAAAGCACCTGTATTCCCAGCCGATAGGACAGCATCTGCTTCACCTTCTTTGACAGCCTTGGCCGCCAAGACCATACTGGCATTTTTCTTCTTCCGAATAGCTCTCGTAGGTTCATCGTCTGAATCAATCTTTTCATCCGTATGGATAATGCTGACGCGCTCTGTCGCTGTCAGATATTGCTTGATTTTAGCTTCATCTCCATAAAGTTGAACCTCGATATCTGAAAAGTCAGCTAGGGCTTGATTGACACCCTCAACGATGGCTTGAGGTGCGTAATCGCCCCCCATGGCATCTACTGCGATTTTTTTCATTTCTTTTCCTCTTTTAGTAATTGTCCCCAGTCTGCTAGGGAATCAATAAATTTCTTTGATTTTAGGTGAATCCCAACGTACTCTTCGTAGAGTTGATCCATAAATTGGCGTAAGTCTTGCTTGATTTCAGGCTTGAGCGAAATGGTCTCCAAGGTTTCAAAATCAATGGCTTGAAATTGATTGAGCAGATAAGGGATATTGGGATTGAGATGGCAACGTCTCTCATCCTCATGATAATGCTCTGAACAGAGGCAGGCTCCATATTTGAAAGAAAAGTCAAAAGCTTGACCGACCCGATGGCAAAAGACACACTCATTAAAATTGAGGCTGATCCCAAATCGAGTCAAGATTTGAATTTCAAAAATATTGGTCAAAACTTGATAATCCAAACCCTCTTCCATCAACTCCAAGGTCTTTTGCAAAAAAGCAAACAAGGGAGCATCTTGCTGATTGTCCTGCAAACTAGCATCTGCAAGAGCTGCCACATAGGTCGCATAAGCCATGACAAAGAGATCGCTATTAATCTTGGGAAAAGTCATCACCTCATGATAGTCCTCAATGTAGCTAAGCCCGTCATCATTGATTCGTAAGAGAAATCGAGCCAGCACCAAGGGCTGAATAACAGGCGCCAGCTTAGACTGGCCAGCATGTTTAACGAAAAACATGCGTTTGCCAGCCTGCTCTGTAAAAATCTTGACTAGCTTATCATCCTCCCGAAAGTTGCGATTGTAGAGCACCAAGCCTTGACTCGTGATAGACTGAATCATGCTTCTCTCATGTACTCCTCAAGTCGTTTCATGGCTTCTTCGATAGTCTCCATGCTAGCCGCATAAGACAGGCGAACGTAACCTTCTCCATAACGCCCAAAGGCGGCACCAGGGATAAAGGCTACAGCCTTCTTCTGAGCAAAATCCTTGAGAAAGGCAAAGGAGTCTTGATTGTAGCCCGCTGGAATCTTAGCAAAGATATAGAAGGCACCGTCTGGTTTGATAATCTCAAAACCAAGAGCAGTCATTTTTTCGATGATATAATCTCGACGCTGGATGTATTCCTTCTTCATAGGCTCCGCATCGTTTTTACCCGCCGTCAAGGCTTCCACCGCAGCGTGTTGAGCCATGGTATTTGCGGCAGTGACCAAGTACTGGTGACTCTTAATCAACTGGGCTGTAAAGGCCGCAGGAGCGAAAATCAGACCCAAACGCCAACCTGTCATGGCATGTGATTTAGATAGACCATTGATAATAATAGCCTGATCTCTCAACATGGTTCCCAGAGACACATGTGCTTCCTCTGTATAGGTTAATTCTGAGTAAACCTCATCACAGACAACAAAAATTTCGTACTTGCGTAAAACAGCTGCCAAGGCCTCCAACTGCTCTCGACTGTAGGTAATTCCTGTCGGATTAGCTGGATAGTTGAGAATAACCGCCTTGAGCTTGTCACCTTGCTCCAAAATAGCCTTCTCCAACATCTCAGGAGTCAAGACAAACCCATTTTCAGTTGTATCAATCTCGACAATCTCTGCCCCAACTAGATTGACAATCGGTTCATAACCCGGATAAGCAGGAGCTGGCAAAAGTACCTTGTCTCCCTCTTCCAAAATAGCCGTCAAAGTCGCAGATAAAGCCTCTGTCGCCCCAATTGTAACCAAGATTTCATTTTCAGGAGCATAGTCCAGTTGGTACTTTTCCTTAACAAAGTCACTGGCCGCCTGACGTAGAGTCAGCAGGCCACTCATCCCTGTATAGTAGGATTGGTTCTGATCAATCGCTCGCTTGGCCGCCTCCTTGACATGATCTGGCGTTGTAAAATCAGGTTCCCCCAAGGTCAAACGCAAGACCCCAGGAATCTCCGAAATAGCCTGGTCAAACTGACGAATCAACGAAACTTGAATCTTATCTAACTGTTTATTAAAGCGCTTAGTTAAGTCCATAGATACCTCCTACTTTCAAAACGTATCTCTATTATACTACAAAAGCCCCCCGACCGCAAAAATACATTAGAGAATAGCTTTCCACTTTCTATTTTACTTTTCCTGTTTACAGGTCTATAATGGTAACAGATTCTATTTGGAGGTTTTTATGTCATTTCTATCAAAAAATGGAGCAGGCATCTTGTCCTGCCTTCTCATTTCCATCCTATCTTGGTACTTAGGAGGATTCTTCCCTGTTATTGGCGCGCCTGTCTTTGCAATTTTCATAGGCATGCTTCTCCATCCCTTTCTCTCGCCTTATAAACAACTGGATGCGGGATTGACCTTTAGTTCTAAAAAATTGCTCCAGTATGCCGTTATCTTGCTTGGTTTTGGTCTCAATATCTCGCAGGTCTTCGCAGTTGGGCAATCTTCACTCCCTGTCATCCTTTCCACCATTTCAATAGCCTTGATTGTTGCCTACCTCTTCCAGCGCTTCTTTGCACTGGACACAAAACTGGCTACCTTGATTGGAGTAGGTTCTTCCATCTGTGGGGGCTCTGCCATTGCAGCGACAGCGCCCGTTATCCATGCCAAGGAAAAGGAAGTAGCCCAAGCCATCTCCGTTATCTTTTTCTTCAATGTCTTGGCTGCGCTCATCTTTCCAACGCTAGGTACCTGGCTTCATCTATCCAATGAAGGCTTCGCCCTCTTTGCAGGAACTGCGGTCAATGACACTTCCTCTGTAACGGCTACCGCCAGCTCTTGGGACAGTCTTTACCAGACCAATACCCTTGAGTCTGCAACCATTGTGAAACTCACGCGCACCTTAGCAATCATTCCTATTACGCTCTTTCTCTCCTACTGGCAAAGTCGCGAGCAAAAAAATAAGCAAGGTTTGCAACTGAAAAAAGTCTTCCCACTTTTTATCCTTTACTTTATCCTCGCATCTCTCCTAACCACCCTCCTGACCTCTCTCGGTGTGTCCAGTAGTTTCTTTACCCCTCTCAAACAACTCTCCAAATTCCTCATTATCATGGCCATGAGTGCTATCGGTCTCAAAACCAATCTAGTAGCTATGGTCAAATCCAGCGGAAAATCAATTCTTCTTGGAGCCCTTTGCTGGATTGCCATCATCCTCACCAGCCTTGGCATGCAAGCATTGATTGGTATTTTCTAACACAAAAGGTAGCCCACCAGCTACCTTTTTCTTATGCTTCCTCAATCAAGCGTGTATGTTCTCTCTTAATACAACGATTCATCACGATGTCATCACATCCACCAGCACGCAAGATTTCTTCCGCTTCTAGACTTTCAAGTCCTAGCTGTGCCCAAAAAATCTTGGCGTCAGCTTTGAGAAAATCACGCGCCACATCAGGCAAAAACTCGCTGCGACGGTAAACATTGACAATATCTACAGGAAAAGGAATCTCAGCTAGACTAGCATAAGCCTTTTCACCCAATATTTCGCCACCTGCCACCTTGGGATTGACTGGGATGATTTTATAACCCCGAGCCTGCATTTCCTTGGTCACTCGATTGCTAGTTGTTTCCTCACGGTCAGACAAGCCCACCACAGCAAGGGTTTTACTCGTTGCGAGATACTGACGAATCACGCCATCACTTGGATTAATAAATTCTTGACTCATAGAAATCCTCCTTTTTCATCAGTATAGCACAATTTGAAAAGGCTTGCATAATTCTACTACAAAAAGGAGGACTAGCCCCCTTTTTATTTAGCCTCGTACCAGGTTGCCCCTTCATTTTCATCTGCGATAAGGGGAACACTGAGTTGAATGGCTTCTTCCATGGTTTGTTTGACCAATTTTTTCATATCTGCCAGCTCCGATTTAGGAACTTCAAGGACGATTTCATCGTGCACTTGTAACAGCATCTTAGTCTGATAACCACCTGCAACCAAGGCTTTATCCAGCTGAATCATGGCAATCTTGAGAATATCTGCCGCCGACCCCTGGATAGGAGAGTTGATAGCTGTCCGCTCTGCAAAACCACGAATATTGAAGTTGCGCGAATTGATATCTGGCAACTCACGACGACGCTTGAAGAGGGTCTCTACATAGCCCTTATCACGCGCCTCACGCACCACTTCATCCATGTAGTTTTTAATACCTGGGAAGCGTTCAAAGTAGGTATCAATGTAGGCTTTGGCCTCCTTACGACTAATTCCCAAATTATTAGACAAACCAAAGTCTGAAATCCCGTAAACCACTCCAAAGTTAACGGCCTTGGCATTGCGACGGTCGTTTGCAGTCACATCCTCAGGACGCTCAATACCAAAGACACGCATGGCTGTCGAAGTATGGATATCTGCCCCCTCTTGGAAAGCCTTAATCAAGTGCTCATCATTAGAAATATGCGCTAAAACACGCAATTCAATCTGTGAATAATCCGAACTGAGCAACACACTATCCTCCCACTCGGGTACAAAAGCCTTACGAATGAGACGGCCTTGTTCCAATCGCACAGGAATATTTTGCAAGTTTGGATCCACACTAGACAGACGCCCAGTCTGGGTCAAATCCTGCACATAGCGAGTATGAATCTTGCCATCAGCCAAAATCCAGTCCTGCAAACCAATCACATAAGTCGATTGAATCTTGGCAATCTGACGGTAGTCGAGAATTTTCTTAACAATCGGCGCAATAGGAGCCAAGCGTTCCAAGACATCCACTGCTGTTGAATAACCTGTCTTGGTTTTCTTAGTGTATTCTAGAGGTAGCCCCAATTTTTCAAAGAGAAGCACGCCCAACTGCTTAGGCGAGTTAATATTAAACTCCTCACCAGCCAGTTCGTAAATCTCCTGAGTCAGTTTTTCAATAACAAGCTCATTTTCAGCCTGCATCTCAAGCAAGGTCTCTTTCTTGACCGTAATCCCAGCAATTTCCATCTTGGCAAGGACAAAAGCCAGAGGTTGCTCCATATCATAAAGAAGCTCTAATTGCCCATTTTCACTGAGTTTTTCAAGCAAAATAGGCTCAGTCTCAACCAAAACAGCAAGCTTACGCGCCAAATGTTCCAAGAATTTCTCGCGTTCAGGAATGGCCTTCTTGACTCCCTTACCATAGAAAGTCTCATCATCAACCAAGTAAGTCTGACCATAAAGACTAGCGATGGTCGCAATTTCATTGTCCTCCACAGTCGAAAGGAGATATTTAGCCAAACGACTGTCAAAAGCAGGCGCCTGCAAATCCACACCCAAACGATGCAAGAGAACTTTAGCTTTCTTAAAGTCATACACCCTCAAAGGTGTTTTTTCTAGAAAATCTTTGAAAATAGGCTCTTGCAAAAGTTCAAGCTTGTCTGTAGCATAGAGCTTATCCCCACAAGACCAAGCAAAACCAACCAAATCATCCGTATGGTAATTCTCACCAAAAAGCTCAAAGTGAAAGATAGCTTCTTCACTCAGCATATCTTGACTGACTTGCTCAACGATAGTAAAGTCCAAACTTTCAGCAACATCAGCTGACGACACATTTAAAGCCTGTTTGAGCTGTTTGAAGCCCATCTCATCGTAGAATTTCCCAAGACTTTCCACATCTGGACCACTATAAACCAAATCCTTCAACCCAATCTCAATCGGTGCCTTGGTATCAATGGTCGCCAGTGTTTTCGACAAAAAGGCCTGTTCCTTATCATTGATGAGATTGTCCTTCATCTTAGAAGCCTTCATCCCATCGATATTTTCATAAATTCCCTCAAGCGAGCCATGCTCCAGCAAGAGCTTGATACCCGTCTTTTCACCAATTTTGGTAACCCCAGGGATATTATCCGACTTATCACCCATGAGCGCCTTGAGATCGATAAACTGAGCCGGTGTAATGCTCATCTTTTCCATGAGATATTCTGGCGTAAAAGCCTCAAACTCAGCCACACCTTTCTTGGAAATTTCAACCACCGTATGCTCATCCGTCAGCTGAATCAAATCCTTGTCCCCACTGACAATGGTAATATCAAAACCATCCTGCTCTGCTAGTTTATCCAGTGTCCCAATAATGTCATCCGCCTCATACTGGGCCAACTCATAGTGACGAATCCCCATATGATCTAGCAACTCACGAATAAAAGGAAACTGCTCCCGAAACTCATCTGGAGTCTTAGCCCGACCTCCCTTATAGTCCGCATACATCTCAGTACGGAAGGTGGTCTTTCCCGCATCAAAGGCCACCAAAATATGACTAGGCTCAACCCGCTCCAATAAATGACTCAACATCAACTGGAAACCATAAATCGCATTGGTATGCAAACCAGCCGCATTCTTAAAACGGTCCAACTGCTGATAGAGGGCAAAAAACGCCCGAAAAGCAACAGAAGACCCATCAATCAATAATAATTTTTTCTTATCCATACACCCATTATAAAGGAAAGCACCAAAAAATACCATTGAGAAGAGCGATACCCAATATTTTTCACACTTTTTCCGAATAAATAGATAGAGCCAAAGAATCCAGTAAACCTAGATTTGAAAATGTGCTATAATGAAAGGAGAAAGAGTATGGCATTACGTCATCCGGGCATCAGCCCAACCAATGACTTGGTTGCTAAGAAAATTTTCAGCAATCCAGAAATCACTTGTCAATTTATCCGTGATATGCTGGACTTGCCAGCCAAAAATGTAACGATTTTGGAGGGAAGTAACATTCACGTATTACCCTCCATCCCTTATTCAGCGCAGGATTTCTATACCAGTATAGACGTCTTGGCAGAGTTGGACAATGGCACGCAGGTTATTATCGAAATCCAAGTTCATCATCAGAATTTTTTCATTAATCGCTTGTGGGCTTACCTGTGCAGTCAGGTCAATCAAAATCTTGAAAAAATCCGCCAACGTGAAGGTGATACCCACCAGAGTTACAAACACATCGCACCAGTATATGCTATCGCTATTGTGGACAGCAATTATTTCCAAGATGACTTGGCTTTCCATAGCTTTAGTATGCGCGAGGACACGAGAGGTGAGGTCTTAACCATCACTAATAACGGTCAAGAAAACCATCTAGTCAAGATGGCGTTCTTGGAATTAAAAAAATACAGAGAAACCAGCAAAGACAAGGTTCGCAAGCCCTGGTTGGAGTTTTTCGGCAACAAACCCTTTACCCAACAACCTGAGCGAGCTATCAGCCAAGCAGACCAACTGCTGGACTACAAGAGCTGGTCCGAGGAGGACAGGAAGATGTTTAGTGAACAACGCAGGCGTGAAGAACAAGCCTTGTTAGCGCATGACTATGCCTTGGAACAAGCTGAAGAAAAAGGATTAGAGCGTGGTCGAGCTGAGGGTATCGAAGAGGGATTAAAAGTAGGTTTAGTAAATCTAGTCCACCAAGGTCTTCTGACTCCCAAGGTTGCCAGCCAGCAATTAGGCATGACCGTGGCTGAGTTTGAGGAACTATTGAAAGAGCATCACAAATAAGAACTAAAAAGTACAGAGAAACCAGCAAAGACAAGGTTCGCAAACCGTGGTTGGAGTTTTTCGGGAACAAACCCTTTACCCAGCAACCCGAGCGAGCCATCAGCCAGGCAGACCAACTGCTGGACTACAAGAGCTGGTCCGAGGAGGACAGGAAGATGTTTAGTGAACTACGTATGCGTGAAGAACAAGCCTTGTTAGCACAGGATTATGCCTTGGAACAAGCTGAAGAAAAAGGCTTAGAGCGTGGGAAAGTTGAAGGAAGGGAAGAAGGGAAACTTTTTGCCTTCTTAGACATGGTTCGCCAAGGTATCCTGACTTCCGAGGTTGCCAGTCAGCAACTGGGCATGTCAGTTTCTGAGTTTGAGGCCTTGTTATAAGTTTATAAACATAAAAGTGAACAAAACTAAAACATCATTTTGTTCACTTTTTTCTTCTTTTCAACAGAACTCTCACTATAGCCCATATCACAAAAAGAGAAGGTCATAAATCCTTCTCTTTTATATCTTCAACTAATTAGTTTTTACGTTTTACAAATGGAAGGGCACCAAGGAGTAATCCTAGGAATCCTAATGATGCAACTGCTGCATTATCTTTACCACCAGTATTTGGAAGTTCTTTCTTATCTTCTGCTTTTGCAGCTGGGGCTTGGTAAGTGTTATCTTTGTTAGTAACTGCTACAGTTGGTGCAACTGCTGGTGTTGTAGCTGGAGCCTCTGCCGGTGTTGTAGCTGGAGTCCCTGCTGGTGTTGTAGCTGGAGCTTCTGCTGGTGTTGTAGCTGGAGTCCCTGCTGGTGTTGCAGCTGGAGTCCCTGCTGGTGTTGCAGCTGGAGTCCCTGCTGGTCTGTTAATAATATAACGATCACCTGGGTAAGGGCCACCATCATTTGGTAATTTAGGTTGCTCTGATTCAACATAAAGAGGAAGTTCTGGTTGTACAAGTGGTTCTACTCCATTTAATACAAGATCAAGTTCTTTTTCTGCCTCTGTTGTATCTTTTCCTTCAGCTTTTAATTTTGCAATATTACGTGTCGCCAAACGAACTTCTTCAGCTTCGCGATCTGCAACATATGAATAATAATCTTCATCTGCTTGATCCAATGCTTCCTCAGCATCTTTCAAATCTTGCTCAGCTTGTTTTAAAGTTTTCTCTGCTTCCTCTTTTGATTTAGGATCTTTTGCAGCTGCCAATTCCTCTTGAGCTGCTTTAACATTTTCTTTAGCTGATTCTACAGCTGCCTTAGCTTCTTCTCTGTTAGATTCAGCTTCTTTTTCATCATGATTAGCTGCAGCTAGTCTTTCTTCAGCATCTTTAACATCTGTTTTTTCTTCGTCTAAACGTTTGTTGATTTTATCTTGAGCATCAGCGTCAATCCCACCGTTTAATGGTTTAACTTCTGTTACTTCACCTGATTCGTTACGAACTAATTCAGCACCTGGGGCAGGTTTTGCATCTTTTACTTCTTGAGGTGCATAGTTTTCACCATATTTTCCTGCTTCTGCTTCATCTGATTCAGTCTTGCTAGCTTCTGCTAAATCTTTCAGTACATCTTCAGGTGTGATTTGTTTTTCATCAATAGCTTTTAATAAATCTTCTTTACCGATAGCTGCTTTAGCTTCTAAGATTGCTGCTTCTTTATCAGTAATTTTAGCATTTTCATTAATAGCTTTTTCAGCTTTTTTTTCTAAATCAGTGAAGTACTCAGCTACATCTTCTTTAGTTACAGCAGTTGAAGCTGCTTCTTCAGCCTTCACAACTGACGGGTGAGAAGCAAGGAAACCTGCTCCAAGAACTGCGACACTAGCCAAGCTAGCAGTAAGAAGTTTTTTCTTATCCATAAAGTATTTACCACCTTTAATATCTTTTTGCTGTCATTGTACCATTTTCTTTCGAAAAAATCAAGAAATAGAACTTCTATCAATAAAAAAGTAAGAGGAAATTCCTCTTACTTTCTGCATGATTCGTATTAGACCCATTCACCATTAGAATTAACAGTGTAACCATTGATAGTTGTACTTACTGCTAAGGCTCCTGATGAGTATGAGTAATACCATTTACCACCAACTTGGTACCAACCAGTCTTCATAGCACCTGATCCATCTAGATAATACCATGTTCCGCTTTGGTTTAGCCAACCTGTTTTCATAGCACCTGAGCTGTTGAGGTAGTACCATGTGCCACCTTGGTTCAACCAACCTGTCTGCATAGCACCTGAACCATTGAGATAATACCATACCCCATCAATTTTTTGCCAACCTGTTTGCATGACACCAGAAGCATCCAAGTAGTACCATGAGCCATCTTTAACCCAACCTGTCTTCATGTTATCTTCCGCATCATAATAGTACCATTTGCCATCCATTTTATTCCAACCTGGCTTGCTACTAGCACGATCCGCTAAACGATAAGTCACGCCGTCAATAGTGATAGAACCTGTTTTACGTTCACCTTCTGGAGTAAGGTAATGATAAGCACCATCACTATCTTTTACGAGACCAACTTTACGTTCTCCATCATTTGTAATATAGTACCATTTCTTATTTGTATCTTGAACGAGACCTGTTTTACGGCTACCGTCTGCCAATAAATAATACCACTTCTTATCAATCTGTTGAAGACCTGTTTGTTGAATCCCCTCTTTAACGTAGTAAATCTTCTCACCTTTTGCAATGATAGTAGTTGGTTTAGAACCATCATCAGTAATATAGTAATCCTTACCACCTTCATTGACCCAACCAGTTTTCTTCACACCATCTTCATCAAAGTAGTAGCGTTTATCTTTGAGTTCGAGGATGCCTGTTTTCATGACTCCTTTGTCATCAAAATAATAGATTTTTCCATCAACTTTTTGCCAACCTGTAGCCAAATTATTATTAATATAAAGTTGAGGTTTCCCATCAACAGTTAACCATTTGTACTCATTTTTTTGGTTAGTTGATGAGTTAGTATCAGAAGAATCTACATGGTCCGTATTATTTCTACCAGTACTATTTGTATTAACATATGTGTTATCATTTGAAGCTGGAGGTGTTGCACCAGCGTTTAAAGAAAACTCATGTACCCAAATGCCTCCATCTCTATAACTTTGTTTATAAGTTAAACCTGCCACATTCCCTGGTTCATCTGAGTATTTCTCAACATATTTAAAAGTCAATGGAATATTAGCACTATTTCTATATCTCCACTCTGTCTTACGAAAGTCTGCTGGATTAGGATTTTCATCCGTCTTTTGACTAGCGTAAACTGTTAGTTCATCTGAAATTGAAGCTAATAAAGTACTAGCTCCAAGTAATGTTACCCCTGCAACTCCCACTGCTAAGATATGTTTTGCTTTCATAAATTTACCTCTTTCTATTTAAACTTTTAAAATGATTTAAACCCACTCACCATTTGCATTTAGAATGTAGCCGTTAATCGTTGTATTTACTGCTAGAGCGCCTGAACTATAGGCATAATACCACTTGCCACCTGCTTGGAACCAACCAGTAACCAGAACACCAGAAGTATTTAGATAGTACCAAACACCATCTACTTTTGCCCAACCAGTAGCCATTGCACCATCGGAGTAGAGATAGTACCACTTACCACCTTGATTTAACCAGCCAGTCTGCATAGAGCCAGCGCTATTAAGATAGTACCATTTACCAGAGATAAACTTCCAACCAGTTTGCATACTACCATCTGCCGCTAAGTAATACCAGCTACCATCATTTACCCAGCCAGTCTTCTTCACACCGTCTTGATCAAAGAAATACCACTTATCAGCGATATATTGCCAACCTGTAAGTTTCTCTTCCACTTTTTCAGTTCCAGTAACACTATCGTCTTTTACAAACCAATGTTTACGAATTCCTTGGTCAATCTTAGTTTCTACAAAACGATAACCTTTAAATGTACCATGTTCAACTTCTTCAGCTTTTTTGGCAGCATTAGCAGGAAGAAAAACTTTTAATTCTCTACTAGTTCCATCTGATTCCATGACCAACCAAGAAGTCCCTTTGACTGTATCTTTAAATGGCTTTACAATATCAGGCTTTACAGAAAGGCCATCTACCTTATCTCCTGTTACAGTCACTGCTGGCTTAAAGTAATGCTTTAATACAGTTCCATCTATTGAAGAAGTATCAAATTGATACCCTGAAAAAGTACCTGGAGAAGATGTTTCAGGTTTTGATGAATCGTAAGATTGCGCATTCTTTAAAATCTTTTCCTTTCCATCTTCCTGTTTTGTGACCCAAACAACTGTCGTATACACATTCGTTTCCGAAGCTTTCACTTCAGTTACTCTAGCTCCAACAAGGGCAGTGCCTGCCAAGGATGCACCTAATAAAATTTTCAACACTTTTGATTTCATTGGAAACCTCCTATTATTTTTAACCATTATAATACTTATACAAGATAAATGCAAGAAAAAACAGGAGATAACTCTCCTGTTTTATATTTCATATATTAGGATTATACCCACTCACCGTTTGCGTTTACGTTGTAACCATCAACAGTTGTGTTTACTGAAAGGGCACCTGAACCGTTTACATGGTACCATTTACCAGAAACTTCAAACCATTGGCTAGCTTTCATAGCACCTGTTGATTCAAGGAAGTACCATTTACCACCATCTTGCAACCAACCAGTTTGCATAGCACCTGATTTGTTTAGGAAGTACCAAGTTCCGTTAACGTTTACCCAACCAGTTTGCATTACACCTTTATCGTTTAGGTAGTACCAGTTGCCGTCAACTTGTTTCCAACCTGTAACAGCTACAGCATTTTCGAAGTATTTCCAACCTTCAGCTGTTTGAGCCCAACCATATTGAGCAGCTGTAGTTGCGTTACCAATTTGTGCTGCACGATCATCAAGTTTGTATGGCAATACAATACGACCATTTGTGTACAATGAACCAGCATATTCGTTACCAGCTTCAACAGTAAATTCACCAACAAGTTCTACTGCTTCTTTAAAATCAGTAGCTGTTGCAGCAACACGATACTGAATCACTTCACCAGCTTTAAATACTGTTGGAAGTTCAGCATCACCTGATTGATTAGTTGTAGCAGTGAAGTATTCTGGTTTCTTTTCACCTGAAGCAGGTTTCAAGAAGAAATCAACTTCTACGTTTGGAACTGGACGTCCACCACCATCAACAACAGTTACACGAACATGACGGTTAAATCCATGTGCTGCGTCACGGTCGTAACGGATGTATTTAGATCCGATAGCAAAACCATAACCAAAACGGCTGTTTGTTGTTGAAGCATCTACACCTGAAATGTTGTGGTTAGGTTCAGTATTTCCACCATGATATGTGCTGAAAGAAGAACCGAAACGGCTATTTGTTGTGTCTTCTGCTGAAACAGCTTGTACAGCACCAAATGCTGCAAGAGCGACTGCGCTTGTCAATAAAACTTTTTTCATCGTTTTATCTCCTTTGTTTTTCTTTAAAATATTTTTTCGTAAGACTATCTTACTACCATACAGTATATAAATATTTGCAGGATTTGTCAAGGGTTTTCTTCGAGTTTTTAAAGTTTTTTCCTATTTTTAGAAAAAAAGGTGAAAAAACAACTTTGTGAGAGTGAATACGCTTAAAATATCCTATATTCAAGTGAAAATCTCACAAACTTTTAATCCTTGATTAAAATCATTCATATCTAATCCACATAGACAGTCGGACAGAACTCACTTCTATGGTATTATCCTATAACCCCTTCGAAATGTCAAGCAAAAATGACAAGTTTTTTGATAACAACTTGCCATTTTATAAACTTTCTACTATTTAAAATGTGACCTTATAGCAAGGCCTCAAACTCTGCGACCGTCATGCCTAATTGCTGACTGGCTACCTCTGGTGTCAGAAGATTTTGTCGAACCATATCTAGGAAAGCAAAGAGTTTTCCTTCTTCCCTTCCTTCAACTTTCCTACGCTCCAGTCCCTGTTCAATCCCCTCAGCACGGCCACGTTCAAGACCACGCTCTAAACCTTTTTCAATCCCCTCTGCCCTAGCTGTTTCCAAGGCATAGTCATGTGCTAACAAGGCTTGCTCTTCGCGCCTGCGTTGTTCACTAAACATTTTCCTGTCCTCCTCGGACCAGCTCTTATAGTCCAGCAGTTGGTCTGC
Source organism: Streptococcus mitis (assembly GCF_946188685.1). Classification (GTDB taxonomy): domain Bacteria; phylum Bacillota; class Bacilli; order Lactobacillales; family Streptococcaceae; genus Streptococcus; species Streptococcus mitis_CC. Next base: position 9,014 of record NZ_CAMHWH010000006.1, on the reverse strand, counting down.
CTGACTGATGGCTCGCTCGGGTTGTTGAGTAAAAGGTTTGTTCCCGAAAAACTCCAACCACGGCTTGCGAACCTTATCTTTGCTGGTTTCTCTATATTTTTTTAATTCCAAGAACGCCATCTTGACCAGATGATTTTCTTGTCCATTATTGGTTATGGTTAAAACCTCACCTGTCGTGTCCTCGCGCATACTAAAGCTATGAAAAGCCAAATCATCCGAGAAGTAATTGCTGTCCACGATAGCGATAGCATATACTGGTGCGATGTGTTTGTAACTCTGGTGTGTATCACCTTCTCGTTGACGAATTTTTTCGAGATTTTGATTGACCTGACTGCACAAGTAAGCCCATAAACGATTAATGAAAAAATTCTGATGATGCACCTGAATTTCAATGATTACTTGGGTGCCATTGTCCAACTCCGCCAAAACATCTATACTGGTATAGAAATCCTGCGCCGAGTAAGGTATGGAAGGCAAGACGTGAATATTACTTCCCTCCAAAATGGTCACATTTTTTGCTGGTAAATCCAGCATATCGCGGATAAATTGACAAGTGATTTCTGGGTTGCTAAAGATTTTCTTAGCAACCAAATCGTTGGTTGGGCTGATGCCCGGATGTCTTAGAATCATCCTTTTCCTCCTTTTATTATACCACAGTTTTAAATCTAGATTTGCTAGATTCTCTGGCTCTATCTATTTATTCGGAAAAGAGATGAAAAAACCTGAGAATCATCTCAGGCTTGGTCATTAAATCTTTTTCTCAATACTGAAAAGTGGAGAAAGTGGACGTTTTTCATGGATACGTACAATAGCATCCCCTAGGAGATGAGCGATTGAAATCTGCTCAATCTTATCAATCAAACGCTCTTCTGGGAGATAGATAGTATCCAAAACAACCAATTTCTTAATAGCTGAATTTTGGATATTGTCCATAGCGGGACCAGAAAGAACTGGGTGCGTACAGCTTGCATAGACTTCAACAGCACCAGCTTCTGCAAGGGCATCTGCCGCGTGACAAATCGTTCCAGCTGTATCAATCATATCATCAATCAAGATACAAGTCTTGCCTTCGACCTTACCGATGATGTTCATGACTTCACTAGTATTCATCTTATCAACGCTACGACGTTTATCAATGATAGCGATAGATGTTTTCAAAAATTCTGCCAACTTACGGGCACGAGTCACTCCTCCATGGTCTGGGCTGACAACCACATAGTCAGAACCAACCATGCCACGACGCTCAAAATAATCCGCAATCAGAGGAGCTCCCATCAAGTGATCCACAGGAATATCAAAGAATCCTTGAATCTGCGCAGCATGCAAGTCGATGGTCAATAAACGATCCACTCCAGCTACTTCAAGCATATTTGCGACAAGTTTTGAAGTGATTGGCTCACGCGCTCTCGCCTTTCTATCCTGACGTGCATACCCATAGTAAGGCATGACAACATTGACAGATTCTGCACTCGCACGCTTCAAAGCATCCACCATAATCAAAATTTCAAGCAGATTGTCATTTACAGGCGAGCTAGTTGATTGTAGGATAAAGACGTGTTTCCCACGGATTGATTCTTCGATGTTGACCTGAATCTCTCCATCTGAAAATTGGCGAACACTTGATTTCCCCAACTCTATCCCAATCTCCTGCGCCACACGTTCTGCCAATTCTTTATTAGAAGAAAGGGCAAACAGCTTTAAATCAGAAAAAGACATGATTTCCTCCGGTATATATGTATCGCTTGTGCTTTTCACAAGATTTTCCATCTACCATTGTAGCGCTTTTTGCACTATTTTTCAATCAAAAATAAAAGAAGGGCAGCATATTTGTACCCTTGCATCATTCTTTTGAAAAATATTCTAGTTCATCAACTCATTGTGTTTCTCAACAAAACGATAAGCCTGATAAAAACCATAGAGAGTAATAGCCATAACCACTGGAATCGCTAAAGGCAACTCTGTCTCTAATTCTACAAAAGGAGAGTTAAACAAGAAGTGAGTTCCCAAGGCTAAACCTAGGAAAATAACCCCCTCTTTCTTGCCAACCTTCTGTCCTTTATAAGCTCTGTAAAGCAAGTAAACACCCACTACAGCCAGACCTGAAAAAGTCCAGTGAGAGGCAATTCCTGAGATGATACGCTCCAAAATCCTTGAAATGGTAAAATCAAAGCCCTCTGGCAAATCTGTACGAATGTAGCCAATATCCTCAATCATTTGGAATCCCAAACCAGAAGCAATCCCAAGTAAAAACAAAGATTTTAATTTTCGCACAGGAACCAAAGCTAAAACAAAAACAAGTGGCAATAATTTCAAGGGTTCTTCTACCAAAGGAGCCACAATAGCACTTTCAAAGGCATTTAAAAATGCACTATCTGGGAAAAGAACCTCCAATAAATCATGGATATAGGTATTAGCAAAACTAGACAACCAGCCTGAAAGGAACATCCCACCCAATAAAGACAGAATCAAGGCCTTCTTGGGTAATTCCCATTTTTTCCCAATACGGAAAAGGAAATAAAGAGCCGGAATCATGTAAAAGAGAGCTAGAAAGATAGAAACTCCCATTAGTCCATATTCCGCACCTGACATCGAACCGTCCGTATAGTAGATGGTTTCATACTGCAAACCAATACATAGCAATAAAATAAAAATAAATAAAATACTGTTTTTCTTCATACACTTTCTTTCTAAATGAATTTTTTACAATTCTACGACTGTCATACTTCCTGTATCCACATCGTAAATAGCACCAGAGATAATGACATCATCTGGTATTAGGGGAGACTCGATAAGGAGTTGCATATCCTCGCGCACACTCTCCTCTATATTTTGGAAGGGCAAGAAGTCCTGGTCTGACACATCGACACCTAGTTCCTCTTTCAGATACTCCTGAAAAGAGCCATTTTCAAAAGTCTGAGCACCACAGTCTGTATGGTGTAACACCACAATCTCTCTTGTCCCCATCTGTTGCTGGGAAATAACCAGCGAACGAATCATGTCCTCAGTCACTCGACCACCTGCATTCCGCAAGATATGAGCATCCCCAAGTGCCAATCCCAAAGCTTGCGCCACGTGCAAACGTGAGTCCATACAGGTCACAATAGCCACTCTTGTTTTGGGTTTAAGTGGCAGATTTAACTGCCCATGTAGGGCAACATAAGCCTGATTGGCTTGCATAAACTGTTCAAAATACGACACGATTCCCTCCTCGAAAATTTGATAGTCAAATATTTCTCCTATCTTATCATTTTTAAGAGGATTTGTCACGGATTATGCAAAGACCTTTTTCAAAACTTCCTGAATCGTTGTCACGCCAATGACCTGAATTTCCATGGGTGGAGTGATTCCTGTCAAGGAATTTTTCGGTACATAGATTTTTGTAAAGCCCAGTTTAGCAGCTTCATTGATGCGTTGCTCGATACGATTCACGCGCCGAATTTCTCCAGTCAAACCCAGTTCTCCCACAAAACATTCCTGAGGGTTGGTTGGCTTGTCTTTATAGCTCGAAGCAATGGCAACTGCAACAGCTAAGTCAATGGCAGGTTCATCCAATTTGACACCTCCAGCAGATTTGAGATAGGCGTCCTGATTTTGCAAGAGAAGACCTGCACGCTTTTCCAAAACAGCCATAATCAAACTCGCACGATTAAAATCAAGTCCTGTCGTCGTACGCTTGGCATTTCCAAACATGGTCGGTGTTACCAAAGCCTGAACCTCCGCCAAAATCGGACGCGTCCCTTCCATAGTCACAACGATTGACGAACCAGTCGCCCCATCCAAACGCTCCTCTAGGAAAACTTGACTCGGATTGAGAACCTCAACCAAACCGCCCGACTGCATCTCAAAAATCCCAATCTCATTAGTGGAACCAAAACGATTTTTGACCGCCCTCAAAATACGGAAGGTATGGTGACGCTCCCCTTCAAAGTAAAGCACCGTATCTACCATATGCTCCAACATACGCGGACCAGCCAGAGTACCTTCCTTGGTCACATGTCCTACGATAAAGATGGCAATGTTATTAGTCTTGGCCAGCTGCATGAGCTCAGCAGTTACTTCACGCACCTGAGACACAGATCCTTGCACCCCTGAAATTTCAGGAGACATAATAGTCTGAATGGAGTCGATGATGAGAAAATCTGGCTGGATGCGCTCCACCTCTGCTCGAACACTCTGCATATTGGTCTCTGCATAGAGATAAAACTCACTATCAATATCACCTAAGCGCTCTGCACGTAGTTTAATCTGCTGGGCAGACTCCTCCCCACTGACATATAGAACTGTCCCCACTTGGGACAACTGGGTTGAGACTTGTAGGAGAAGGGTTGATTTCCCAATTCCAGGATCCCCACCTATGAGTACGAGACTTCCTGGTACCACTCCGCCTCCAAGTACACGGTTGAATTCCTCCATCTCCGTCTTGGTTCGATTGACATTGATGGAGGTCACTTCAGCCAGTTTCATGGGCTTGGTTTTCTCACCTGTCAAGGACACACGCGCATTCTTGATCTCGGCAACCTCAACCTCTTCTACAAAAGAAGACCAAGACCCACAGTTGGGGCAACGTCCCAAATATTTAGGGGAATTATACCCACAATTTTGACATACAAATGTCGCTTTTTTCTTTGCGATGATAAACCTCTTTCTATATCTCTAACTCACACTCAATCACTTGGCAAAAATCAATCTTCTCATTTGGCACAAACTGGCGCATGAGCATGTTGTGAGTTACCACTATCACAGTCTGATAATCTCGATACTTAGCCATGCAGCCTAGAAAACGAGACTTCATCTCCGTAGCTGTCTCATATTGAATAGTACTATTAGGAAGTAACTCCCCCTTATTTTCCAGAAATATAGTACGAGCTTTTTCAAAATTATCTGTGCCACTTTCATAGACCTGCCATTCATGCAATAATGGCTCCACTCTCAAAGGAAGCCCAGTAACACAAGCCACATAAGAAGCCGTTTCTAAAGCTCTTGTGACTGCAGAAGATATGATTATTTCAGCTGAAGGGAATAAAGGATTGGTGCTCAGTTTCTGGGATTGTTGCCGTCCCTTCTCAGACAAGGGTGCCAAATCTATCCCAAATCCCGTATAAGAATGTTCCTCTAACTCACTATAATCTGGCTCCCCGTGACGTACAAAGATAATCTTCATCTTAGTGTCCAGTTGACCCAAAACCACCAGTTCGCACACCATCAGCTGCATCTCCATCTGCAATTAAGAAAGGAGCAAAGACAGCCTGGACCACACGTTCCCCAACTTCGAGAATCACTTCTTGGTCTGTGATATTCTTCATCTGCGCAAAAATATGCCCTTCATTTCCAGGATTTCCATAATAATCTCCATCAATGACACCCACAGAGTTAATCAAGACCAAGCCCTTCTTACGAGGATTTGAAGAGCGATCATAAAGGTAAAGAACCTCAGTCGGCTGCATATAAGCCTTAACCCCTGTCGGAACCAAGACAATCTCTCCTGGCGCAATAACTGTACGCACAGCAACCTTTAAGTCGTAACCAGCCGCATGCGCTGTCTCACGCTTTGGCAATAAATTCTCATCTGTAAAAGTCGAAACCAATTCAAAACCACGAATTTTCATATTCTTCTCTTTTCTATTATTATTTATTCTAGATTATTCTATCTTATTTATTCGGAAAAAGCACGAAAAAAAAGAGCACACAATTCAAATCGCTTAGGGCTGCTGGATTCCTCCCCTGACCCGCTTCACGCAGAATTGTTGCTCCACTATTTATTATATCACATTCCTATTCATTTTAAAAGCAAAATTATTTTTTCCGTCTATTTCTAAAAAAGTCCTGCATAATAGCTGCACATTCATCCTCCAAAATTCCCGTTTCAACCTCCACACGATGATTGAGACGCTCATCTGTCAAGATATCGTACAAACTCCCAGCAGCGCCAAATTTCTGGTTTTTAGCCCCATAGACCACGTTTGGAATACGGGCAAGTCCAATCGCCCCACTACACATGACACACGGCTCAATGGTCACAAAAAGCGTACAATCCAGCAAGCGCCAGCTCTCCTCACTCAGGTTCGCATTCTCTATGGCCATAATCTCCGCATGCATAACCGCTCGTTGCAACTCCTCACGCGCATTATGCCCACGACCAATGATTTCTCCGTCCTTGACAATCACACAACCAATTGGGATTTCATCGTGTTCAAGAGCAATCTCAGCCTCTCTCAAAGCTTCCCTCATGAAGCTTTCTTTTTCTTCAACTGTATAATTCATCAATTTCCCTTTTCCTACTTGTCAGTTTTATTATTATATCATGAATCCCAACACAAAAAAAGCCACCGAATGCGGTGACTTTATAGGGAGATTATTATGAAAAAGAAAAGTTTAGGATATTTGTTACAACAAGTTAGGAGGTCTTCTTGTAACTGTCTATAGTATACCCGACCTATCTTAAACAAATCTTAAAAATCTCTTAGGACCAAACACTTTCTAAAATATTTGTTTGTTCACGACCAGGACCTACTGAGAAAGTAGAAATACGAACGCCAACCAATTCGCTCACACGACGAACATAGTTACGCGCATTCTCAGGAAGATCTTCCAAATTACGAACTCCAGTGATATCTTCTGACCAACCTGGCAACTCTTCATAGATAGGCTTGCAACGTTTCAATTGCTCAAGACTAGCTGGATAGTAGTCAATACGTTGACCATCAAGATCATAGGCCACACAGATTTTCACAGTATCTAAACCACTCAAAACATCGATAGAGTTCAATGAAAGATTAGTAATACCAGAAACACGACGACTATGACGCATCACAACTGAATCAAACCATCCCACACGTCGTGGACGACCAGTTGTTGTACCATATTCATGACCTACTTCACGGATACGTTCTCCCACTTCATCAAACAACTCAGTTGGGAAAGGACCGTCTCCTACACGACTCGTATAGGCTTTACATACACCAACAACCTTATCAATCTTACTTGGACCAACACCAGAACCAATGGTCACACCACCAGCCACAGGGTTTGATGACGTAACAAATGGATAAGTACCTTGGTCGATATCTAGCATAACACCTTGTGCACCTTCAAAAAGCACACGTTTACCATTATCAAGCGCATCATTCAAGATAACAGATGTGTCTGTCACATATTTCTTGATTTGTTGACCATATTCGTAATACTCTTCAAAAATATCATCGAAATCAATCGCTTTACTGTCATACAATTTTTCAAAAAGACGATTCTTTTCAGCAAGGTTACGTTCTAAACGCTCACGGAAAATATCTTTATCCAAAAGATCTGCGATACGAATCCCAACACGAGCAGCCTTGTCCATATAAGCTGGACCAATTCCCTTAATTGTAGTCCCAATCTTATTGTCGCCCTTAGCTTCTTCTTGCAAACGGTCTAACTCGATATGATAAGGCAAAATGACATGCGCGCGATCAGAAATACGCAAGTTATCAGTTGTAACACCTTCCTCATGAAGATAGCTCAACTCTTTTACAAGAGATTTAGGATTTACAACCATACCATTTCCAATAACAGAGATTTTTTCAGGGAAGAAAATTCCAGATGGAATCAAGTGCAACTTAAATTTCTTACCATCAATCACAATCGTGTGACCTGCATTATCACCACCTTGGTAACGTGCAATCACTTCTGCATTCGCTGAAAGGAAGTCTGTAATCTTCCCTTTACCTTCATCACCCCATTGGGTACCTACAACAACAACTGAAGTCATAATCTTGTCTGAGCCCTCAGGCTCTTCCTTTCTCACATACATGGCAGGACTCTCACCTGCAATTATATCTTACAATTTATTATAAGAAAAAATCGCCTTTTTATCAAGAAGAAACAATAGAAAGATTTGCTATTTCCAACTATTAAAAAATGTTTTAGAAAAATTACCAGCTATTTATTGTTATATTGCCATAAAAAAGTAAGTTTGTTCGGAAATTAACTCATATTATCTCAACAAGCAACAAAACCTTGTTTCATTATCAATTTTTCAAGATACAAACGATAAGCAACACGATAATGGTAAACAATAAAATCCCGATGATTCCCAATGCTATATCGGAAAAGATAATAAATCAAAAATTTAAAATGAACATGTTCCCAGTCCCAACTATCACCAAAGAAAGTAGCATACTCTTCTTCGATACTGTTATAGAAATCTGTCATCTGATCATAAATACTTTGTAGCATAAATATATACTCCTTTTCTTTTTATGACCTTATTCTAACAAAAAATTATAAACAGTTATTATTAAATCCTGAATTGCTCAAATACTAACCTCAAAAAGATAATAAATAGGAAAAGTTGACAGAATAGGAAGAAATCTACTACCTAAATTTCAAAAATTAAGATAATGGAAGCGGAAGGATTCGAATCCCTCGAAGGAGCGTATTTACAGTCCGCCACGTTTAGCCTCTTCGATACCCTCGATTAAAGTCCTAAAAAGATCTCCCTGCTCGAAAACGGAGGGCTCTGAAACTTTACTCAGCAAAAAATATCGGCTCTATAATATTTGTAGTGGGTAAATCCCCTATGTATATTATGGAGCCTATTTTGTTGTAGAAAAAAAGTCCCATAAGATCTATAATGAAAAGTGACCAAACAACTCATTAGAAAGATTCATATGGAACAATTACATTTTATCACAAAACTACTAGACATTAAAGACCCTAATATCCAAATTATGGATGTTGTTAATATAGATACCCACAAAGAAATCATTGCTAAACTAAATTGTGAGGCCCCATCTTGTCCTGATTGCGGAAGTCTAATGACACGAGATAGATTATAAATTACATAACAAAAAAGAGGCCTAAACCTCTTTTTCTTAACTACTCCGCCAGTAGGACTCGAACCTACGACATCATGATTAACAGTCATGCGCTACTACCAACTGAGCTATGGCGGATTAAAGCTAAGCGACTTCCATATCTCACAGGGGGCAACCCCCAACTACTTCCGGCGTTCTAGGGCTTAACTTCTGTGTTCG